>CAYXYA010000322.1:0-2971 GCA_964469185.1 uncultured bacterium
AAAGGGCCCCACTGGGGGATGGGTGGAGCGAGATGATTGTTTGACCGTTCGTTATCCCAAATAGGTGACGGATGGCGGTCTGAGTGGAGAAGGTCGAAAAGAAAAAAGCACTGAACGGAACATTACGAGGGAATTAAGTATGTAATTCCCGCTGGACCGGCCTTTACTTTATGAGGCCAAAATGTTCCGGGCGGCTTTGATCCCCTGCTCCATCGCCGATTCCATACTGCCGTATTCCCATCGGCCATAGCGGCCCACCGAAAAAACACGGTGCTTTTCATAAAAAGCCAAAAGCTGTCGCGTGATCCCGTCGCGATGTTGGTCATAGATCACATAAGCGTCGCGTAGATTTAGGTCCACGCGGGCGACCACCTGCTTTTCGGAGCGGATCCAACCCAGCTCTTTTAATTTTTGGACCGCGTGCCGCCCGAGGGCCTTCTTATCCGGCGGTTTGCCGCTGTAGGAGAATTCGACATAAACCGAGGCATGACCCGGAGGCGCGACCGTGGGCACACAGGCGCTGGCCGATCCCGCGCGGTGGAACAAGAATTCTTTCTCGGGAAAATAAACCCAGCTGTAAGGAACGGGCTGCGGCCCCTTGATGCCGAGGTTGATGTTGTATATGGATGTCGCCCTCAGCCACGCCGCGCTTTTCTTGAGCGAAGAAGGTAGTCCCGTGGTCAGCGACACTAATTTAGGCAAAGGCAGGCTCGAAACAAGGGACCGAAAATCCACCTCTAACCCAGAGCTCAGCCAAGCCCTGCGTCGGTTCAAGTCCAAACGGGCCAATCCCACCCCCTGCCAAAGATTGGGTAAGTTTTTGGCGATCGCCCGGGGCAGGACGGAAATGCCGCCGTGATCCGGATAAAGAAAGGTCGAGTTATAACCCGCGTCAGAGGGTTTTTGAGCCAGCGCCCCCTCCACCACTTCTAAAACTTTCGGCGAGGGGACAAAACGGCCCATCCAGTGCGTGGTCAACTTCTCCAGAGGGAACTTCCAGAGTTTTTGATTGTAAGGAAACATGAAGTTTTTCGAGATGCCGGGGCCAAAGGCCTGCAGGCACCAGGCTTTGAAGTTCTTCGCGTTGGCGGGATGGACCCCCCGGAACCGCCTGGATAGCGCCGCTTCCAAATAACCCAGAACATTCTCCCGGACGGAGGCGGAGGGCAGACCGGCGTTGTTTTCCTGGTAGGGATACTCGCTATAAGCGCCCTGACTGTAAATGACCGCGTGGCGGCGCCGTTCTTTGAAAACACCGCCCGTGTGTTTGAGCGCCCACTTTTTCATCTCGGGTTTTTGGAAGTGAAGAAAATGCCCCGTGTAATCGAAAGCGAAACCCCGGGTCAGGATCGTCCGGCATAATCCGCCGGGTTCTTTCTCGCGCTCGACCAGTACATAGGGACGGGAAGCTTCGGTCAGTTCGCGGGCGCAGGACAGACCCGCCAGCCCGCCTCCGGCGATGAGCGTCTCGATCTTCAACGTTTTCTGCTTTTTTTGGGAAGGCTGGGCGGTTCTTTCAAAAAGATCTGGAAAGGACTTTCGTTGATCTTGCGGGACCCGTCATCCATCGGGATGATCGAGATGAAGATCGTGATCAGCATGATGATGAAGAAAAAGAAAAGAACGAATACCAGCGCCCGCTTTTCCGAGAGCCGCACCAGGAATCCCGCGCAAACCGCCAAGAGGATGGAAACCGCCCAAAGACAATGGACCACCTGCTTGACCGTCATGCCCAATTTCCGCAGCCGCAAGGCCAGGTGGTCGTTCGACCCCCGGAACATCGACCGGCCCTTGATGAAACGCAGGGTCATGACGAGGGCCGTGTCATAAAGCGGCACGCCCAGGATGAACAAAGGCGCGCAGAGCGCCACGATATTGATCTGGGTATAACCGTGCCCCATCGCGATCGCCGCCAGGATGAACCCAAGAAAAAGAGCCCCCGAATCGCCCATATAGATGCGGGCCGGTTGATAGTTGTAAGGTAGGAATCCCAAGACGCTTCCCCCCAGTACCGCCGCCGCGAAGGGAACATAACTTTGAGCGCCCAGGAACGGAACGAAGACAAAACCCAGACAGGCGATGACCGCGACGCCACCGGCCAATCCATCCATGATGTCGATGATGTTGACCGCGTTCGTGACCGCCAGGACCCAAAAGATGGTCAGGAAGTAAGCCAGCCAGGGATGGCTGGGCAGGAATTCCAGTTTAAGGCCGAAGACGATCAGAAGGACCGCCGCCACGATCTCAAAGAGGAACTTCACCGCCGGAGTGAGGGAAAAAAGATCATCCGCCAAACCCATGATGGCGATGACCGTCCCGCCCACGAGCAGGGCGAAGACCGGGTGAAAATCGGGAGGGGGCGCCAAACTCAGACTGCCAAGGATGACCAGGAGGAACGAGAAATAAATGGCCAGTCCGCCCAGATAAGGGATGGGCGCCGTGTGTTTTTTCAGCTGTCCGCCAGGCGTGTCCAGGAATTGCGACCGCAGGGCGATCTTGCGGAAAAGAGGGGTCAGACCCAGGGATAAAGCGAAGGCGGCGAGAAAGATGATCCAGTTGGTGTCCAAGGGCGTCCTCCGCGGGAGTCAAAAGTCTTAGGAAATAATGGATAATAAAACCAATATAACACAGGGGAAACTCGGGACCCGAAAGGGCAATAAAAAAGCCCCGGTGGGTCAAGACCGGGGCCGAGAGACGAAGATAGGTTTTGATTCGTTTGAAAGCAATCCAGTTGTCGCTAGCTTGTTTCGTATTATGTATATGCAATCACTATGCCACTAAAGATCACAACAAATTAAGGCAAAAACCCTTTAAAACAAGTAGCCTGATATATGGGAGTCAAATACAAGTGTAATTATAACTTACACTTATTAATATTAGTATCATTATTTTACACTATCTAATCGGAGTCTATTCGCTGGCAATACCGTATTTTTTCATCTTTTGGTAAAGGGTTGGACGGCTGATGCCA
>CAYXYA010000323.1:0-1406 GCA_964469185.1 uncultured bacterium
TCTCTTGGAAGAATCCAAAGCTAACAAACTCAAGCGGTTCATTTACGCCTCCTCTTCCTCTGTTTACGGGGATGTGGTTCCCGCAGGGGATAGCGTCTTTTTGAACGAAGAGATGAAAGTCCAACCGAAAAGCCCTTACGGCGTCACCAAGCTGGCGGGTGAGCACCTCTGTCAGCTCTATCACCAGGAATACAAAATGCCCACGGTGGCTTTGCGGTTCTTCTCCGTCTATGGGCCGGGGCAAAGACCCGACATGGCTTTCCACCGTTTTTGCCAGAATATTTTTCATGAGGCCGCCCTGACGATATACGGGGACGGTCAGCAAGTCCGCGACTTCACTTACGTGGACGATGTGGTGGAAGTCATCAACGCCGCGATCACGGCGGATGTGGTCGGCCAAGTGGTCAACGTGGGCGGCGGGTCACCCTGCACGCTCCTGGAGGCGGTGGCTTTGCTGGAAGAGATCAGCGGCAAGACCTGCCTGCGGACTTTTTTGGAACGGCAAAGGGGCGACGTGATGGCGACCCGCGCGGACACCGCCAAGTTGGAAAGGTTTTTCGGTTTCAAACCCAAGGTCAGCCTGAGAGAAGGGCTGGCCCGCGAATGGGAATGGATGCAGAAGTTCGTTCAAAGCGAGGACGATGAGAACGCCATCAAGGCCAACGTTCAACCCATCGTCGACGTGGACAAGGTGGCTTTAGCCGAGGCGAAGGCCGACCACAAAGCCGGTAAAAAAGCGGCCCGTAAGGCCAAGGCCGAAAAAGGAATTTCCCTGGCCGCCTCCGAGGAATTAGCGAACCAAAACCCGACGCCTCCCCCCGAATCGAATGGCTGAGCGGATCAAGGTCGCTCACGTCATCACCCGCCTGGAACTAGGCGGAGCTCAGCAAAACACGCTTTATTGCTGTGAGCATTATGACCGAAGCCGCTATGACGTGATCCTGATCTGCGGGACCGGAGGCTATCTCGATGCTCTGGCCAAAAAAATAAAGAATTGCCGGACCTATTTCCTTCCTGAGTTGAAACATCCCGTCCGTCCCTGGTGGGATCTCCTCGCGCTTCTCAAGATCGCCTCCATCCTAAAAAAAGAAAAGATCCAGATCGTCCACACGCACAGTTCCAAGGCGGGTTTGTTGGGACGATGGGCGGCCCGATGGGCAGGCGTGCCGCATGTGGTCCATACGATCCACGGCTGGAGTTTTTTCAAGGGTCAGTTCTTCCCGCTCCGCTGGTTTTATCAAGCGTTGGAACGGTTCACCGCGCTTTTGACGGACCGCCTCATCGCGGTCAGCGTGGACAATCAAAGGGAAGGTCTGGAGGCGGGGATCGGACGCAAAGCCCAATACCGCGTCATTCATAGCGGCATTCTTCCCCGGAAATATGTTCTGTCTTCTTCCGCCGTCAAA
>CAYXYA010000323.1:1416-2961 GCA_964469185.1 uncultured bacterium
AGCCAAGCGGGAACTTGATCCGAAGGGCAGGCCCTGTGTTCTGGTCCTCTCCAATCTCAAAAAACAAAAGTCACCCCTCGATGTGGTCGAAACCGCGAGGATCCTTGTTTTGAAAATGCCGTCAGTCCTTTTTCTCTGGGCGGGCGATGGACCTCTCAGAACTCAAGTGGAGGCCAGGATCAAAGAGGCCGGACTCGAAAAAAATTTCCGTCTTCTCGGCTGGAGGGAAGATGTGGCCAAACTTTTGGCCGCGTCGGACGCGATGCTTTTGACCTCGATCCATGAAGGATTGCCCCGCGTGGCGCTCCAGGCCATGGCCGCAGGCAAACCAGTGGTCGCCACCGCCGTGAATGGGACTCCCGAGGCGGTGAAAAACGGTATCACGGGTTTTTTAACCGCCCCTCACGAGGCAAAAGCCATGGCGGCGAGCCTCCTTAAAATTCTCGCCCATCCGGCTTTGGGCCGAAAAATGGGACTCGCCGGAAAGAGATTCCTACGGGGAACCTTCCTTATGGACAAAATGCTCCATGAAATCGAGAAGCTTTACGGTGAATTGGTTTTTCAAAAACGCTAGAATAACCTCATGAAACCAACTTCTTCCTCAACGGCAATCAGTCTTTATCATCGGTCGGCCGGATTTCTTTTTTTAGCGCTGATCCCTCTGGTGACCCTCATTCCGGTGACCCCTGTTCCGGCCTGGTTGGCGCAGGACCTTATCCTGAGATGGTCCGCTCTTTTTCTTTTCCTTTTTTGCGGGTTCGTTTTTTTTAATCGCGCAGGGATAAGATCCGGACTCGAGTTGGACCTATCGGACACAATCCTTTCCCTTCTGATGGGTTGGATACTGCTTTCCGCGAGCGTTTCCCATCAGACTTTCGATAGTTTTTATAGTTTTAAAAGTTTCTTGGCCATCGTCCTTTTTTGGTTCTCGCTGAGGATGGTTTGGCGCTCCGAGAGTAGTCTTTATCGCTGGTTCGAGAAAGTTTTTTGGACTACCGCGGCCGCGGCCGGGGCCTGGGTCTTCATTTCCACGGCGGGTCGTTGGTTTTGGCCTTCCTTCTTTAACACCCTCATTCCCAATCAGGGTTTGTTCCCGAACGCCAATATCGCGGCCGGATTCCTGGCGATGGCCTTGATCTTTGGGGCTTTGAAGTTGTTAAGAGGCGAAAAGATTTCGCTTTTCCAATTGGCCGTGGTGCTTTTGGGCTGGGGTTTTACCTGGAGCCGGGGAGCTTTCATCGCGATGGGTTTCACAGGGAGCCTCTATTTATTGACGCACATGCGAGACATTGAAAAGCAGATCTCCCGCTGGAAAATAACCCAATGGATGATCTTCTGCGGGGTCGGGCTTGTGGTCATCTTGGCCGCGGTGCCCACCATCTACCGCCTTTTTCTCGCTTATGACATGGACCCTCGTTCGTATTTCCGGATCGACATCTGGGAGAGCGCCTTCAAGATGATGGTGGCCAATCCTGTTTGGGGTTTTGGTCCGGGAACCTTCGGGAGTGTTTATCCGATCTATCGTCCGGGATCCCTTTGGCTCAT
>CAYXYA010000324.1:0-2958 GCA_964469185.1 uncultured bacterium
AAGGAGGCACCTATATCGACAAGCATCAGCACGACGGCCAGGATGGGAACCGCACCAACATCTATCCCGGGCGCTTCAAGTACATCTTCGTTTATCCCTTCGTGAAGAGCCGCGAGTGGTATCTGCTATCCAAGGAAGAGCGCCAAAGCATCATGGATGAGCATATCCGCGTAGGAACGACCTTTCCCTCGGTGAAGTTGAACACGACCTATTCTTTCGGGTTGGACGACCAGGAATTCGTGGTGGCTTTCGAGACCGATGAGCCGTCGGATTTTTTGGATCTCGTTATGGCGCTTCGGGAAACTCAAGGTTCCAAATACACCATTCGGGACACGCCCATCTATACCTGCCGGCTACATGAGCTCAAAGACGCGCTGGATCTATTGGGCTAATTTCCCGCTTCAGTAACTTTTTAACCGCAGAATCCGTATTCTCAGGAGTGGTTTTGAAATCTCCCGAACCTCCCATGAATCATCCGAAGAAAAACGCGGTCGATCCTTGGGACAAACTCCAATGGGAATCCTGGTCGCGCTTGATGGCGAAGATCCAGAAGGGCGACGAGGAAGCCTACCGCCAATTCTTGAACGAGATCGGACCGATCCTTTTCAACTTCGTGCGCCGGCGCGTGTTCAACCGCGAGATGGTGCAAGATGTTTACCAAGAGGTGCTGTTGACCCTTCATAAGGCGCGTTTCACTTACGAACCCAGCCGTCCGCTGGGGCCCTGGCTTTTCACTGTGGCCCGTAATTCCATCCTGGACGCCCTCGGCAAGAACCGGAAATTCGCAGAGAGGGAAGTGTTGACGGAAGTCCTGCCGGAAACGGGAGAAATGGCGCGGGACGGAAGCCTCGGGGACGACTTATATCAAGCGCTGAACAGTCTGCCGGAACTCAACCGTCAGGCGGTGGAATTACTCAAACTTCGGGGATTGTCCTTGAGTGACGCGGCGAAGGAATTGGGTATCTCGGTTGCGGTTTTGAAGGTACGGGCTCATCGAGGTTATGAACAGTTTCGAAAAACAATGATAGGAAAAAAACCATGAAAGCTCGAACCGCCTCAAAACCAATGAACAACGCGGCCGCTTTTCACCGTCAGATCGTGGACCGATTGACACGCGACACCAAGCCCGCCGGAGTGATCTTGAGGCCCTGGATCCAGTGGTTATTGTGGCTCGCGCTTTCGTTGATCGTGATGGCGGCTTTCTGGATGCGCAACGGGATCCAAGATGACGTTTCCAAAGTTCTCCAGCAAATGCCGCCCCTGGCTTTTCTTCTCACCGCTTTCGCCGGCGTGGCTTTCGCGGCATGGGAGGCGATTTCTTCCAGTATTCCCGGGCGTCAAACGAGGCGCCCTTACCGGATCGTTGCCCTGCTCCTGCTCGCGACTTTATTTTCCATTCCTTTTATCTTCTTCGCTCAGACGTGACCGGTGGATTGGTTCCAAGCGGCGCAAGATGGGATCGGCTGCTCCACGGGGGTTTCCTATACGGGTCTTATTCCCTGGGTATTCCTGGGGTGGATGCTTTCCCGCAACGCGTCGTTCCATCCTTTTTGGACAGGGGCTTGGTCCGGGGTCTCATCTTTCCTGATGGGAACGGTCACGCTTCAAGTGCATTGTCCGAGCTGGGAAATGGGCCATGTGGTCGCCGCCCATTTGTTACCCGCGGCTTTGGGCATATTTTTAGCGAGCTTTCTGGGAGCTTCCTGGTTTTCCCGATGGAAAAAATGACGGCGTTACTTCCCCAAAACCTTTGGTGAAGCGCCGCCGGCTAGACCAACCGCGTCATCGATCGCCTTAGAAGCATCGTCCAACATTTTATATAACTGTTTGTATTGGCTTTCGGTCGCGCCACTGTTTTTGTTTATCTTGAAGTTCTCGCCCATTTGTTTGGATACGGAGGTTACTTTGAATCTCAATTCTTTGGCGGTTTGTTTCGAAATTTTCCTCGAAGCCGCGGCCTCTTGTATGCGTTTATACAGGTCATGCATCCGGTGTTTTATATCGTGGCCATAAGGTCTTTTCTCTGAATACATTTTGGGTACTGTTCTGACGTGGGCCGGAGCCGCCACTTGCGCAAAAGTTGGGCCCAGAAAAGCCATTAAAGCGACCGCCAACGCTGACGAGATTAAACCCTTCATAATGTTTTCCTCCGAAAATATTGAGTTGCAGCCTTTTTGGATCTTATGATCCGCTGAGATTCGGCTTGTGCATCCGATAGTGCATGGCGGAGTCGTTGACGTGAGACCCCTTCTGTTTTTCCCTCAAACTGAAAGGCGCTTTATGGCTGTTCACGAGCTCAAAGTCCACCGGCAGGAAATAACCCGGCTGATGAGTGACCAACCAAAGGGGTTCAACGGATAAGAGGCTTTTTGAGGCCGCCAATTTTTTCCGCTTTGCCGGATCCCGCCATTGATCACAGACGTATCCCACCAGAGCCTGTCCTACGCCTCGGCCTTGAAAAGCGTGTTCGACCGTGAGACCGGTCAATTCCACGCAATCTTTATGCGAGGCGATCCCTATGGTCCCGGCTGGAGTGCGGTTGACCTTGGCCAACCACCATAAATTTTCGTCGATGGACACGCCGTCGAATTTATATTTTAAAAGCGATTCCCTTATAAAAGCTTTGTCCGAAGGCGCGGCTTCCTCGAGGGTGAATGGATTGTCCAAAGCCCAAAGGGAGGCTTCGGTAAGATTGCCGCGATAGATCAGTCCTCCTATTTCCGTGTTCCTCAATTTTTCGACCATTTCATAGATCTGGGCGCGGGTGGCCCAGATGGCGCCTTTGACTTCCTTTAAGTCTGTCGGATTGAGCTCGATGTTGGGGGTAGTGGCGTGAAAAATGTAAGAATCCCAGGTGATCACGTCGCCCTGAAAGATGATGTCTAAAGTGATATGAAGAAGGAATTTTTTCAGGTCGATATTGAGTCCCGTTTCTTCTTTCGCCTCGCGGAGGGCGCC
>CAYXYA010000325.1:0-2940 GCA_964469185.1 uncultured bacterium
CGATCACTTTTATCTTCGAGGCAATAGAGACCAAAAGTTCCTCATCCAGGGGTTTCACAAATCGCATATTAGCGACGGTGCCGTCCAAGCCCTCTTTCTTGAGCAGAGCGTGCGCCGCTTTCGCGACCCCTACCATGCGGCCCACGGCCAATAGAGCATATTGTTTCCCGTCTTGAAGTATCTCGCCCTTGCCGATCTCCAACTTCCGGAAATCTTTTTCCAACGCCACACCTTCCCCATTTCCCCGGGGATAACGCAAAGCGATAGGACCGTTGTGCTCAATGGCCGTATAGAGCATGTTCCTCAGTTCACTTTCATCCGCCGGGGCCATCACCACCATGTTTGGAACACAACGTAAATAGGAAAGATCGTAAACACCCTGATGGGTCTCCCCATCCTCGCCAACCAATCCACCCCGGTCCAGCGCGAAAACCACAGGAAGCTTTTGCAGACAGACGTCATGAATGATCTGGTCGTAAGCCCTTTGAAGGAATGTGGAATAGATCGCCACCACCGGCTTCATCCCCTCGCAGGCCATACCCGCCGCCATGCAAACCGCATGGCCCTCGGCAATACCCACATCCACGTAACGTTCCGGGAAAGCCTCCCCGAACTTGCTCAAGCCCGTGCCACTCGGCATAGCCGCGGTGATCGCGACCAATTTTTGATTTTCCTTGGCCAACTCGATCATGGCGTCACCAAAAACCTTGGTGTAAGCCGGTGCCGGACTGGGAGCCGCGGCAGTGGCCAATTTGCCAGTTTCTTTGTCGAACACCGAGACTCCGTGGTACTGCTCGGGATTTTCTTCCGCCGGAGCGTAGCCCTTCCCTTTTTGGGTGACAACGTGAAGCATGATCGGGCCTTTGAGTTCCTTGACCCGCTTGAAGATCTCCACCAGTGTCAGAATGTTATGACCGTCGATAGGGCCGTAATAGCGAAGACCCAATTCCTCAAAGAGCGTTCCCGGGGTCATGAAACCTTTCAAAGCTTCCTCGGCATGATGGGTCATTTGAAGCATCTTCGGACCAACATTCGGTATACGGTTGATCAGGTTTTCCATGCGGTTCTTGGTGGCGTTGTAAGATTTACCTGCCAGGATCTTATTGAGGTAGGAAGTCATGGCCCCGACGCTGGGGGAGATGGACATCTCGTTGTCGTTCAAAATGACGGTCATGTTCAAATTCGGATGATCGCCGATGTTGTTGAGCGCTTCCATGGAAAGACCGTTCGAAATGGCCGCGTCGCCGACGACCGCAGTGACGTGGAATTTCTTTTTCTGCATGTCACGGGCCATCGCCATGCCGAAGGCGGCGGAAAGGGCCGTGCCCGCGTGACCTACCGCGAAGGTGTCGTATTCACTCTCATTGCGCTTGGGAAATCCGCATAGACCCTCGAACTGGCGAAGGGTCGGGAATTTTTCCCGACGACCCGTGATGGCTTTGTGGCCGTAAGCCTGGTGCCCCACATCCCAAACAATGCGGTCTTGCGGAGTGTCGTAAACATAATGAAGGGCCAGAGTGAGCTCGACCGAACCCAGGCTGGAGCCCAGATGCCCACCCGTTTTGGAGACCGAGGTCACCAAAAAATCGCGTAACTCATCAGCGACCTTCGGCAGAGCTTCTACCGGAAGCGCCCTTAATTGGGACGGGTTTTGAATTTTATCCAGATACTCGTAAGCCAATGTAGTTCCTATCGTTAAAAACTGTAAAAGATCAGACCGATGACGATACCCAAAAAAGCCCCCACAAACACCTGAACCGGTGTATGGCCCAGAAGCTCTTTCAACTTTTTCTGAGGAACCGGTTTGGATTCGTAAAAATCGTCCATGATCGCGTTGAGGATCTTGGCCTGCTGACCCGCCGCCCTGCGAACACCCGCCGCATCTGACATGATGATCAGAGCCATCCCCAGGGCTAAGAGGAAAACCGGCGAATTCCAGCCTGTTTCCAGCCCGATGGTCGTGGCCAAACAAGACACCAATGCCGAATGGGAACTTGGCATGCCTCCCGTACCCACGAACAAACGAAAGTCAATTTTATGGTGGCGTATCCAGGAAATCAATACCTTCATCCCCTGGGCGATGACCCAGGTGATCGTGGTGACGTAAAAGATCTTCGAGGCGAATATTTGTCCCAGCGCGTGCATGTCAGTAAGTCCTTTCGGCCATATGTTCGGCCAGCGCGACAAGCGGCCGGCCCTTGGTTCCGAAAATCTTGACCGCTTTCACAGCTCTTGACGTCAATCGTTTCACTTCTGTTTTGGATCGTTCGATCCCGATCGCGGCGGGATAAGTCATCTTGCCCTTCGCACGGTCACTTCCGGCGGATTTGCCCAAGTGTTCGCTGTTCCCCGTCTCATTCAAGATATCATCCACGATCTGAAAAGCCAAACCAGCCGAGCGGCCATATTCTGTCAAGGCGGCGACTTTACGGGAAGAAACACCGGCTAAAAGAGCAGGCAGCCGAGTGCTGGATAAAAGCAAGGCGCCGGTTTTGCGGCGGTGAATGGATAACACTTTGGAAAGACTCGGTTTCTTTTTTTCGGACAGCACGTCATCCACTTGACCTCCTACCATGCCGGCATATCCGGCGTGATAAGCCAATTCATGAACGACTTGGGAAATGTTCTTTCGGTATCGGAGAGGATAAGTCGAGGGTTTGGACACCCATTGAAAAGCGAGGGTCTGCAGACCGTCACCTGCCAATATCGCCATCGCCTCCCCATAAATTTTATGATTGGTCTTTCGACCGCGGCGATAGTCGTCATCATCCAAAGCGGGGAGATCGTCGTGAATGAGGCTATAGGTATGGATAAGCTCTAACGCGCAAGCCACACGAAGAGCCGCCGATTCCGGCAGACCTACAGCCTGAGCCGAAGCGAGACATAGAACAGGACGAAGTCTCTTCCCTCCTGCGAAGACGCTGTACTTCATGCTATCCC
>CAYXYA010000326.1:0-2933 GCA_964469185.1 uncultured bacterium
ACTTCAATCAATAACCATGAATGATAAGGAGCATTTGTATGACGACAATCGATGTAGAGGTGGTGGATATTCGGAAGATCACGGGCGACGGGAGTCTTAGGGCGTTTGCCGACGTGAAAGTGGGTGGAAGCCTTGTGATTAAAGGTTTTTCCGTGATGCAGGGTAAACACGGCGTGTTCGTTTCGATGCCAAAAAAAGCGGGGAAGGACGGACGCTGGTTTGACATCCTCACACCGCTCAATGAGAACGTCAAGCAGGAGCTTCAGGATAAAGTGCTTGAGGCTTATGACAAAGAAACCGACGGCGTGACGAATTAATTCTATGGAAACCGCATCACCTCATCCCCTGTTTGGCCGCGGATGCGGCGGATTGCAAAGCGATCCCGGCAAACAGGGGATGGGGTCACAAACGCTCGGGCTTGTGGGCGAGGAGCTGGCGTTCCATCACTTGGCTCATCAGGGTTATAAAATTTTACTCAGGAATTATGAATGCCCTCTGGGTGAGATCGACCTCATCGCCAAGGAAAAAGGCGCGCTTGTTTTTATCGAGGTCAAGACCCGGAGTTCCCTTTCGATGGGCCAGCCGCTCGAGTCCGTGACTTTTCGTAAACGGGCGCAGATCGTCAAGTGCGCCAAATATTATATGAAACGTTACGGAATTAAAAACCTCCCTTGCCGTTTTGATGCGGTTTCCATACTCATCTTGCCGGGGCAAGAACCTCAAATCGACGTGATCCAAGACGCGTTCCGCGAAGGAGAATGACATGTTATCCACGGTTCTATCAAGCGCCGTGCTCGGCATTGACGCTTATTCGGTCGAAGTGGAGGTCGATATCTCCAATGGGCTTCCCAAGTTTAATATTGTTGGGCTTCCCGATATGGCGTGCAGCGAGAGCGCCGACCGTGTACGCGCGGCGATCTTGAATAGCGGCCTGCCGTTTCCCACGAAGAAGATCACGGTCAATTTAGCGCCTGCGGACCTTAAAAAAGAAGGTTCGAGTTTTGACTTGGCAATCGCGATCGGGATCCTAGTCGCGAATGAGACCTTGAATCAAGAAACGATCACGGACAAAGTTTTTTGCGGGGAACTTTCTCTGGACGGCCGGTTGAGGGGCGTGTCCGGGATCTTGCCACGGGCGGTGTGGCTCCTGTCCCAGGAGGATAAAAAAGCTTTTGTGGTTTCCCATGAAAACGCCAGGGAAGCGCTCTGTGCCAAGGGGCTTTTGGTGCATCCCGCGAAAACATTAGGTCAAGTGCTTCGCTTTCTTAAAGGAGACGAAAGCATCTCCACTAAAGAAAATGGTTGGCCCGTGAAGCGAAATTCAAAAACATTTCCCGCCAAAAAGTATTTTGATTTTTCGGATATCAAAGGCCAGTGGCATGCCAAGCGTGGCCTTGAGATCGCCGCCGCCGGGCAGCACAATGTACTCCTCATCGGCCCGCCCGGCGCCGGAAAAACGATGCTTGCCAAGCGCCTGCCCACGATCCTCTCGTCCATTACTTTCGAGGAGGCGATCCAGACGACCAAGATCCATAGCGTTGCGGGCCTTTTGTCGGAGAAATCCTCGCTTCTGGAGTCCCGGCCTTTCCGGGACCCGCATCACACGATCTCCAATGTCGCGATGATCGGCGGCGGCAGTTACCCCAAGCCGGGCGAGGTGAGCCTGGCGCACAACGGTGTGCTATTTTTGGATGAATTCGCGGAATTCAGGCGCGATGTGCTGGAGGTCTTGCGCCAACCGCTTGAGGAAGGAAAGATCACGATCTCGCGGGCTTCTTCTTCGCTGACGCTGCCGGCGCGATTTATGCTGGTGGCCGCGACAAACCCTTGCCCCTGTGGTTATTTTACGGACCCGAAAAAGGAATGTCACTGCTCGCCGATACAGATAAAAAAATATATGTCCAAAATTTCGGGCCCGCTCTTGGACCGCATTGACATACAGCTCGAAGTGCCGTGCCTCAAAGTCCATGAGATCACGGGAAAAACAGAAGGGGAGTCTTCAGCGGCGATCAAGACGCGTGTGGAGGAAGCCCGCGGCCGTCAACGGAAGCGCTATGAATCTGAAACGATCTCGTCCAACGCCGAGCTTGAACCAAAGCAATTGGAGAAATATTGTGAAGTCACGAAAGAAGGCGAGGCGCTTCTTAAAATGGCGATCCAAGAACTCGGGTTTTCAGCCCGTGCGTACCACAAAGCGCTCAAAGTCGCGCGCACGATCGCGGACCTCGAAGGGGTCGATAGGATCACCGAGGCGCAGGTGTCCGAATCGATCCATTACCGGGCGTTGGACCGGAATATTTGGTTTAGATGATATTCGTAACTATTTCTAAAATATAGCCTTATATAAATAATATGAATAAATATCAATTTATATTTGACAAATACACATTCCCAATGTACACTTCGCGTCGAAACAAAAAAAGCGAGGTGAAACATGAAAAAGATTTTTTGGGTGTTGATGCTGATGGTGTGGGGTAGTTTATCTATGGCGGCTTTTGCGCGAGCCGAATGGGTGAACATTTCACAAAAGCTATCGGAGCTGGATATCCAATTCATTGCGTCGGACGCGAAAGACCCGAAGCTTATTTTTGCCGCATCGGATAAAAGAGTTTATCGGACGCGGGATACCGGGGGTTCTTGGAATCAGACATTGACGCTGGGTCCCGGAAATGAGCAACTCAGGTTTTTATATACAGATACGAGTAAACCGGGGCACGTGTATGTCTGCACGGATAAGGCCATTTACCGGTCGAAAGACCAGGGAGACCGTTGGGAGCTTTTTTTCACGATCAGTGCTGACGGAACACAAAAGGTACTTTGTATTACTCACGACCCAGCCAACCCGGAATTCTTCTGGATAGGCACAGATCGCGGCCTAATTCGAATGAATGAAAGAACTCGCCAAACCGAAAAAATAAATGGCTTACCCGACA
>CAYXYA010000327.1:0-2930 GCA_964469185.1 uncultured bacterium
CGGCCAAAGGCGTCGTTTCCGCCTCGATACAAACCTTCGCGCCGGTCCATGTGGAATTTCGCCCGGGAAGGGCGAATGCCATCCTAGGCACCAACCTGTCGGATGACGTTCAGATCCAAATTTTGAGATCCCTGGGTTGTACGCTGAAGATCCCCTCAGCCGATAAACCCTTACAGGTACAGTGTCCGGCGTTTCGTTTGGACCTGACCCGCGAGATCGACCTCATCGAGGAGATCGCCCGCATCAACGGTTACGACATGATCCCAACGGTCGCTCCCGCCATCCCGTCCGATCTGTCCGGCATCGAATCCGGCTGGCCGAACGAAAAAGAGATCCGTTTCATCCTTCACCAGGCCGGTTACATGGAAGCGGTCAATTCGACCTTTTTACCGGTGAACTTCTCCCAAAAGCTAAAACTGACGCCCGAGCACCCCTTGAACCGCTTCCAGGAAGTCTCCAATCCTATCGCCGACGACCAAAGGGTCATGCGGCCGACACTTCTTCCCTCCCTGCTGGCGAACGTTCAGCTCAATCTCGCGCATCAACAAGAAAGCGTCTCGCTTTATGAGTTCAACAAGGTCTTCAGTCTCAACACGGAAGGAAAACTTACCGAGCGTTTTCAGGCCGCCGCGGTTTTGGCGGGTTCCAACACCGGTGCCGGCTGGAACCAACCGGAGAGAAAAACGGATTTTTACGACATCAAGGGTTTGGCCGAAAACCTTTTAGGTTATTGCGGGGTCGAAAAAGCCAAGTGGGAATTCGGGACCTGCGCGAACCCTTACAGCGCCGCGCAAAGCTTTCAGGTGAAGAACGCGGCTGGCGATCTTTTGTTGTGGGGCGGCGCCTTGAACCCGAAAGTCTTGAAGGAATACGAGATTTCAGCGCCTTGTTTCGCCCTTGAGATCGAACCCGCCGTCTTGGCGCGCGCTTCTAAAAAACAAAGGACCTTTACCGCCCTGCCGAAGTTCCCCGCGGCCTGGAGAGACATTGCCCTGGTGGTTCCGGATGGTGTAACATCTGAGCAAGTCGTGACCGCCGTTGAGGAACAAGGCCAGCCTCTTTTGAAGCAAGTTCACCTCTTCGACCTCTACAAGGGCCCCAACCTTCCGGCGGGTATGCGAAGCCTGGCTTACCGTCTGCACTTCCTCAACGAAGAGCGGACGATGACGGACAAAGAAGTGACGGACAAAGTCGCGCAGATCGTCGAACACTTAAAAGCGAGGTATTCCATTGTCCTTCGATGAAACTTTGGCGAAACCAGTAGGAACCGCTACTTCCTGGCAATCCCTGGAAACCCGGGTGAACCGCCTCCTCGAAAACATCATCCTGCTTCGCGACATCAACTCCCAACTCAAAAAAGAGAACGAATCCCTCAAAGCCCAATTGAAGATCATCAACGACAGCGGCACCAGCCGCGAGTTGGACAAACTCCGCAACCAATATGACGAGGCCATCCAGGACCTGCGCCAGGTGAAACAGAATCTCCAGCACATCGAATCGCTCGCCAGCGAGCTGAAATTGGAAGGTTACTGATATGACCGACAAGCAATCCGTCACCGTCACCATCTATAAGAACGAATACACCCTCAAGGGCGAGGCGGACTCCCAGCACATCAAGGAACTGGCCAAGATCGTGGACGCGAAGATGACCGAGATCGGTAAGAAATCCTCCGCCCCCGCCGACAAAGTAGCCATTCTGGTTTCGATGAACATCGCCGACGATCTGAACCGCCTTGAGAAAACGAACGGTCAGAACATCAAGCTGATTGAGGACCTCGAAAAAAGCCTGGAAACGATGAAGGCCAACTTTGACAACGCCACGAAGAACACCGCTTCCCTCAAAGAGCAGGTCGAAAAATTAACGGCCGAATTATTGGATGAAAAACGCAAGCTGGACGCCGCCCACTCGGAAAACTCGCAGATCAGCCGGGAACTTCACTCGGCCAAAGAACGCGTGGAGCAGTTGACGAAAGAATTGGATAACATCAAGAACGGTTTGCAGGGAACGAAAGCCGAAGCCCTGCAGCTGCAGAACAACTTGACCGAGGAAAAGAAGAGATCTGGCACCCTGGAACATGAATTCCTCTCGCAGAGAGCGAAAGCTGAAAGGTTAGAACTGGAGCTGGCCGAAACCCGCGAGACTTTAGAAAAAGCGCAGCAAGCGGAGGTTTCCGTTTCCTCAGCCCGCAACAGCGACTTCGTGGCTTCCGAGGAAAAGTTGAACAGCCTGTTCAAGAAGATCGACACCGTCCTCGAATAAACCCACCAAAACAAAAAACCAGCGGAACTATGATGAATGGGATTAATGGGATGAATCCAAATCGCTCTTCTCATTCCAATTAACCAAAACAAAAACCGGATGAATGTGATCCATTACAAGGAAATAACTATGAAAAAAGGCGATTTAACAGAAAAAGTCATCGGACATGCTTATCAAGTCAGCAATACTCTCGGCACTGGTTTTCTCGAAAAGGTTTATGAAAACGCGCTCGCCCACGAGCTTCAAAAGAACGGTCTAAAAGTTAAGCAACAACACCCTATAACTATCAATTATGACAAAAAAATCGTCGGTGAATATGTTGCCGACATGCTTATCGAGGACGTTTTATTGGTGGAATTAAAAGCGGTTGAAACCTTGGACAAAGTTCACTTTGCTCAATGTCTTAATTATGTAAAAGCAACTGGTCATGAAACTTGTCTGCTGATCAATTTCGGAAGACCAAAAGTTCAGATTAAAAGATTTAACAATCACTTCAAAACCACGAATGGCGCTCTGGTTTAAAGGTTCAATTTATCTTAAAGATTTTCATACATCTAATTCATCCAGAGTTATCTTTGGTTCGCCTTAACCCAAAAGAAGGTTTTGCCGTATCCCATTGATCCCATTCATCATAGTTACAGGGCAATAGCTTTGCCGTTCGTCAGTCGAT
>CAYXYA010000328.1:0-2906 GCA_964469185.1 uncultured bacterium
GTGTTCGCGCAGGTTGGGTCGGCGATCAACAACCTCGCGACCACTATCTATACCGATAGCGCGGTTTCGGACTCGACGACTTACGTGTATAAGGTGGCGGCTTACGCGCCTGGCACGCCCAAAATTTTGGGCGGATTTTCGAACGCGGTGACGGTGGCGGTCCTTCCTCAGGCCCCCGATCAGATCGCCGCGGTTTCGGCGGATCATACAGTTCAGTTGAGATGGAATTATCAGGGCACACCCAATAACACCTACTCCATCCAGAGAAAACTGGGGACGGCTCCCGCGAGCGATTTTCAAACCATCCGAGCCGGATTGACCACGCTGGATTACATCGATACGGGATTGCTGAATAAGACTTTTTATAGTTACCAAATTTTGGTCGTGGATTCTCTGGGATTGACCGGTACGAGCAAGATCATCACGGCGCTACCGGCCAAGCCGCCGGTCGTTGAGAACAGCAAGTTGACTTTGACCCAGACCCAGATCGGCAATACGATCAGCTGGACCGCGGCCAACAGCGTGGCGAGCGATTTCAACCCCCTGACGATGTATCCCTTGGGTGGTTATCACGTTTATCGTTCGAGCGACGGAGGAGGGACTTATCAGTTGTTGAATCCCGCGGGAACCAAACTGACGACCTATACGGACCAGGTTTCGATCATCAATGGGAGCACCTATACTTATTTGGTGCGGGCTTATGACGCCCCTCCCGATGTGAACACGAGCGATCCGGCGATGGTCCACGAGTCCCTGTACGGTACCGTGACGGCCTATCCGCTCAGCGCCAGCACCGCTTTGGATCGCAATAGTCTTCGTCCTTTAGGTACAGGAAGTGAACTGGTGGTCCATATCCGGTTCGTGGTGACGAACGCGGGTAACGTGAATATCAAGGTTTACACCTTGAGCGGGACCTTCGTGAAAGAACTGGTGAACCAGTATTTCGCCGTCGGAGTTTACGGCATCGGGGGTAATTATCCGCTGTCCTGGGATGGCCGGAACGCAAGCGGGAATTTAGTCGCCTCAGGCGTTTATCTCATCTCTACGGAGATGGCTGGTGGGCATCAAGAGTTCCAGAAGATAGCTGTTATAAAATAATCTCCAATAAATCTAAGAACCGGTGAGCGCGATGCCTATCGATAAAATAAAGTCTAAGCAACTCCTCTTGATAGGCCTCCTGGGTGGACTCGGTGGGGGGATCAACGCGACTTTGTGTTTCTTCAACATCCCACCCGAAGGTGAGGCGAACCGTGATTTTTATTGGCAGGTTATTCCTGCTGGCGCGATACATGGATTTCTTTTAAGCGCGATGACCATTTGGTTCGTTTGTTTTCTTTATGATCAGCGCTTATTTTTTCGATGGATTGGAATGGTTTTATCGGCATGGATCATCGGTTGGATATCCTTTATGCCGATCGATCTTTATATGAGTTTTGATACCAACCATGGTTGGCCCAGCGTCTATATTTCGGACATTTATTTTTTAAAAGAGAACCTTTTTAAAAATCTACTATGGCCGTTTTATACAAATGATCATCTTGCGATTGGCATTATTTCCCCGTTTTTCTATTTTGGTTTTGTGGGACTGATCTACTATCTCGTCCTGAATATTTGCAGGCAGTTGAATTCGAAAAGTTTGTTTTTGCAGCTGGTTTGGGGTTGTCTCAGCGGGGTGTTGGGTTCCTTTTTTTGGTGGATGATTTGGAAATCAGCCTTCTTATGTTTGATTCATGGCACGATTTGGGGTTTGTTGGTAGGCACGGGAGTCTATTGGGCAGCCAGCAAGATGCCGAGGGGGCATCAAGAATTCCAGAAGATAGCTGTGATCAAATAATTTCAGTGGAAACACACGCTATGTTTCGTGACTGACATGTGAATCTTGAGGGTGGATCAATGGGCTATTGGGATACCGCTGCTGGCGAGATCATCATGCTGATGGGATGCGTGGCGACCGGGTTCATTATCAGTTTCCTGGTATGGATGAAGTTTTTTTATGAGAACCCCAATAAATACAGAAAGATTTCCAGATGGGCAGGACTTAAACGCAAGTCCGATGATCAGCACTTCAAAGAAATGACCCAGAAACTTTTGAAGGAAGGGTCCTTTGGTATCGCGGAAGGACAGTTCAAGATCCTTTTGGGGATCCGTCCTGAGGATTTCGAGGTTCATTTAGGGCTGGCGGAGAGCCTGTTCGGACAAGTGGAGTGGGGGCTGAGAAAAGATTCAGACAAAAAAGGTGACGCCCTCAAGGAATACCAATGGGTGATGCGTTATTACCTTCAACACGAACAATTAAATGAAGCCGTCGACTTGTATAAAAAGATACTGGGGCCCTATTCAAGCCAGGAGATCGGCGGTGAATTGAAATCGTTGATCGAGAACGCCGCCGAAAAAATGGGGACAATAGTTGTTCATGATGGCGACGATTTTATCGTGCATCTTCAAAAACTTCATGATGAGTTCGATTTCTATGAAAAGGCCGGGAAGTATCTCCAGGCCGAGTCGGTAGTGGAGGATATCCTCAAGCACGAAGTGATTCATGACATCGATCCCGATCTGCTGGTACGCATGGGCGAGGTTTGTCTTCGGAATAAGAAGGATCGGTTGGTTGAAGATATCTTTGAACAGGTCGTTAAGCGCGGGGATATGCTTCAAACCATCCGGGCTTTAGCGGTTCTGGAACGATTTTGGATGTATTCGACGCGCCGTCCCCGCCTGGCGCAGCTTTATAAGGAGAGCGAAGGGCGTTTTGCCACGATCGATGAATCCCATGAGTGGTTGGAGTTGGGAAAGCGATTGAGGACGTGATATTGCGGTTTTACATTGCGGAATTTCTTGACCGGCTACCTTGGCCCCGGGCTCTGCCCGGGGGTGTAGCCGTGTACCAGGCCGTGGCGTGCACAGCA
>CAYXYA010000329.1:0-2892 GCA_964469185.1 uncultured bacterium
TCCTGAAAGAGGGGCGGTCGCGCGACGGTTATGGAATCCTGGTGAATGTGTCACGACAGGTGTTATATGCTTCCTCGAACAGCGATTTTGCCGACGCGGCGCGTGAGCAGGCTAAAAAATTGGTCGAAGAAATGAAGCCGTACTTTAAATAAAGGGAAGTCATGTCCGAGGACGTTTTAAAAGCTTATGAGGAAACCCAAGCGCTCCTGAAGGGGCATTTTCGCCTGTCCTCCGGCCGCCACAGTGACCGATACTTACAGTCGGCCTTGGTCCTCCAATATCCCTGGATCGCTGAAAAACTTTGCGCGGCCCTGGCTGAAAAAGTGAAACCTTTGGGCGCGAACACGGTGGTTTCCCCGGCTTTGGGCGGGGTGATCGTCGGCCAGGAACTGGCCCGGGCCTTGAAAGTGAGAGCCATCTTTACGGAGCGTAATAAGGAAAATGACGCGATGGAATTGCGCCGCGGGTTCAGGATCGAGAAGGGGGACAAGGTCTTCGCGGTCGAGGACATCATAACAACGGGCAAATCAGTGAAGGAAACCATCCAAGTCGTTCGGAGTCTGGGGGCCGAAGTAGTGGGAGTAGGCTGTCTGATCGATAGAAGCGGCGGGGCTGAGGGTGTGTTCGACGTGCCGGTGAGGTCGCTGGCTTCCTTGAAAGTGGAAAGTTGGGAAGAAAAAGATTGTCCTTTATGTAAGCAAGGTTCGCCGGTCACCAAACCGGGTTCGAGAAGCAAGTTCTAACTTGAGGAAAGAAATGGCTGATAATAAACCCAAAAACCAGGGCCCTCAAACGCGGCAGGAGCAGTTGTCGCCCTTTCAAGAGTATCTTTATGCCAACCTCTATTTTTGGGGTCTTTTAGCGGCGGTGGCGGTCATCAGCTTTTTCACCTGTGGGGCCGTTTGGGACGACGTGACTTCGGGAGCGATCGAGTTTTTGTTCGTCATCATGGGCGGCGGGTTCACGCTCATCTCGGTTCTGGATTATTTTTACGAACGAAACTTGTCGTAGGCGTCGGACCGATAGGTTTTAAAATTATTCGCGAATGGAACGAAAGATGAAGTCCTTTATCTATAAAAGTTTGGCCGGTTTTCTGGTTTTCACCATGATTTTCACTCCAAGTTTGGTGGGAGTCGCTTTGGCGCAGACGACACCAACGCCGGCGTCGGACAGGGATATCCAGACGGTGAAACAATTGGCGAAGGTTGGTTACCTGGGCGATAAGAAGGACTTTTACCTCTCGGCCAAAAGTTTGTCCGCGAGCGACGTGATCGACGCGCTCCTGAAGATCAACGACCAGATCATGAAGATCGACATGAAGACATTCGACTCCGACCAAAAAATTTATCAACTGACGGACCTCCAAACGCTTTTAAAACTAACGCAGGATAAGGTCGAGGATATCCGGGCACGGAAGGTCTCGGCTTGGAAATTAGAGAACCGTCTACAAAAGATGATCGCGATCTTGACCCCGGAAGAGGATGAAACGGAAACGACGACTGCGTCCGAGGCTGTCACGCCTGTCCCGTCCGCGACGCCCACGGTCGTGGTACCTACGGCCACCGCCACGCCGATCCCGGGTCCCAGCCGGGAGGAGTGGAGCGAACTCAAACAGTCCTTTAAAGAACTCAATAAGAAAACGGTCGAAATGCAGGACGCTTACGACATCAAGCTCGCGACGATCAAAAAGGTCGATGATGATATCAAACTCGGGAATTCGGATATCCAGGAACAGTTGAAGCTGGTGAAGAAGCTCCTCGACCGCGTGCAGGACGACCTGAAAAAATCCGAGGATCGGTTCGAGGGCATCGAGGAAAAGGTGAAACAGAAATTGACGGTCGATACCGAGATGCAGCAGGAATTGAAGGTGATGCGCAAAGACCTTCGTGACAACACGGAAGATGTCAGCGTGCTCAAGAAAGAAGTGGCCAAGTTGGACAAGACCGACAGCCTCCAGAACCAAAGTCCCATCGATGATTTCTTGGGTTCGAAATGGGTGGCCGGCGGCGCGCTGGTGATAGGTTTGACGGCTTTGACGATCTCGTTAACGCGTTAAAGGAGGATTCATGTTCATCGGTCATTACGCGGTAGGTTTGGCGGCCAAGAAGTGGGCGCCAAACGTCTCCCTAGGAAATCTTTTCGCGGCGGCGGTCTTCCTCGATCTGGTCTGGCCGATCTTCGTGTTGATTGGCTGGGAAAAATTCGCTGTCGTTCCCGGAATCACCAAGATGTCGCCTTTTGATTTTTATGAGTATCCCTTGAGCCACAGCCTGGTCATGGCCCTGGTTTGGGGATCGCTCTTGGGATTGATCTATCTCATCAGCGAGAAAGATGAGAAAAGTTCCTGGATATTAGGAGCGGTGGTCGTCAGCCATTGGTTCCTCGATTTGGTGGTTCATCGTCCCGACCTGCCTCTCTTTCCAGCGGGTAACGCGATGCAGCACAAGTTGGGGCTGGGCCTATGGAACTATCCGGTCGTGGTCGTGCTTTTGGAGGTCGGCCTTTTCGCTTGGGGGTTCTGGGTCTACTGGAAATCCACGAAGGCTTTGAGCGCCACGGGGGACATCGCGCTGGGGGGATTGGTCGTTGTTCTGATGGCTTTTTACACTCTCAGTTTCACGATGGTGCCTCCTAACAACATGAACATGCTGGCTTTGGGCGCCCTGACGCAATTACTGTTCGTGGCCTGGGGCTATTGGATGGATGACTACCGGGAAATGGCTTGAAGAAAGATTCCTTTCGTATTCGCGGCGCTCAAAAGAGCGATAAGGCCGCCCTGGCTTTGGTCTATCAAGCGGCTTTTTCATCGCCCGCCTATTCCGAGAAGTGGCCGCTGTCCTCCGCGCAAAAACGCGTCCTTCAACTCTTGACCGACCCGCGCAC
Organism: uncultured bacterium; assembly: GCA_964469185.1. GTDB lineage: Bacteria > Oederibacteriota > Muellerivitia > Muellerivitales > Muellerivitaceae > CAYXYA01. Next base: position 2,884 of record CAYXYA010000329.1, read on the forward strand.
CTCGGGCTG
>CAYXYA010000330.1:0-2882 GCA_964469185.1 uncultured bacterium
GGACAAGTGGAAAGAAAAGAAGGGTGAATGGAAAAAACATAAGAAAGAATCTTCGGACGCCGACGAAAAAGCGGTCGACAAAGACGACGTTTCTCGATAATTAGGTAATTAGTTGTAAAAAAAGCCGCTTCATTCAAAAGATGAAGCGGCTTTTTTATTTTGTGGGTGTTTCGTCGGGGGTCCCGGTAAAGATGTCGCTTTCAGCGTTATCGACCAAAGGTTTTTGCAGAGGGCCTAACTTCGCCACTTCGGGCCAAAGGGCCATGACGCTAAGGACGACCAATAGGGTTCCGATTCCACCCGCGACGACTGAAATGACGGGGCCGAAAATGTGCGCGGTCACACCTGACTCGAAAGCGCCCAATTCATTGGATGAAACGATGAACATGAAAGAGACCGCAGAGACCCGCCCCCGCATCGAGTTGGGGGTGAGCACTTGCACCAGAGTGGCTCTTACGACCACGCTGATGTTGTCGAAAGCACCCGTCAAGAAAAGCATCAGCCAAGACAGCCAGAACCATTGGGATAATCCGAAAACGATGGTGGCCAAGCCGAATCCAGCGACCGCCCAGAGCAGGGCCTTTCCGGCTTGTCTCATGGGGGGCAAGTAAGTCAAGGTGGAGGCGATCAGTAAAGCGCCTATCGAAGGGGCGGCCCTGAGCCATCCCAACCCCTCCGCGCCCACGTGCAGGATGTCTTTCGCGAACCCGGGTAGCAACGCCACCGCGCCTCCTAAAAACACGGCGAAGAGATCCATGGTGATGGTGGCGAGGATGATTTTGGTGTTCCAAACGAACTTCGCGCCCGCGCTAAGCGATTTGAGGGTCATGGGTTCCTTGGTGGATGCGGTGTGAGTGTATCGGATGAGCAGAAAGATGAAAAAATCCAAGACCCAAAGGCCTCCAGCAAGCAGATAGACCGTGGGAAATCCCAAAAAGATCAAAAGTCCCCCAAAGACGGGGCCGATGATTGAGCCGATCTGGAAGATCTGACTGCCCCAAGTGAACGCGTTGGCGAAATCCTGCTCAGGGACTAACTGCGGAAGCAGGGAGCTTTTTGTGGGCATGTTGAAGCTTTGGATCAGCCCGAAAAAAAATAAAAGGACATAAATGAACGGCACTGATGGGTCGGTGAAGGAATAGCTTTCAACCGAACCCGTAAAATGAAAGTGTTTTTCCAAGGCCTGGGCCAGACGGCCCAGCTGACCGTTGACGCCGGAAGACCAATCCGAAAATGGGAGGTGGGTGTGGTGAAAGGATATCCAAGCTAACGCTAAGGCGCAAAGGATGTTCAAGCAGTAACCGATGAGCGCTAATTTTTTTCGGTTCATCCGATCGGCCAAGTGGCCTCCGGGCAATGCGAATAGAAGGTAGGGGACGGCTAAAACCAAGCCCCATAAGCCCAGGGCCATGTAGGAATGTGTCCGTTCGTAGAGTTCCCAGCCAAGGACTGTCGCCATCATTTGATCGCCGACGATAGAAATGAACTGTCCCACAGCGTAAAAGCGGAAATTGGGGTGTCGCAGGGCCGCGTAGGGGTCGTGGGTAGTGGACATATCAAGGTATTGTAGGCTTGGGAAGATAAAATAAAAAGATGCACCATCTTCGGTTAAAATAACGCCTCTTTAATGAACGGAAAGAAGACTGTTCGATGCCTTATGTTAAGACCCCGCGGGGTCAATTTTTTTACCAAGAGTCCGGTTCGACCGGACCGATCGTGTACTTACTGCACGGCTTGACCGCTAAATGTCAGGATTGGGAAAACGTGCCGAGCGATCTGTCCCATGCCGGGTTCCATATTTTCGCTTTTGATATGAGGGGCCACGGGCTGAGCGACAAACCCGAATCGGGTTACAGTCCCGAGGATCTGGCTCGGGACGTGGATGCTTCCGCGGCGGTGTTGAATCATGAAAAGATGCATCTGGTGGGCCACTCCGCCGGCGGACGGACGGCGCTCTATTTCGCCAGCATGTTTCCTACGAAAGTTTTGACCTTGACGATCATTGACCAGACCCTGACGGCGGACCCGGAAGGCTGGAAAAAAAGCCAGGAGACTTATGCTGAATATCCAGCTCCTTTTTCGAATGGAGAGGATCTGGACGCGTTTTTAATGGAGCGGTTCCCGGAAAGCGAAAGACGCCGTCATTATGAGAAGGGTCAGTTCCACAGAAGGGAAGACGGTCTATGGAATTGGAGTTTTTCCATTCTCGCTGCACTTGAGATCCAACGATTGGGAAGAGCTAAGGAGATCCACTGGCTCTTGAAGCGCGTGAAATGCCCCATCTTGTTCCTCAAGGGCGGCATGAGCGATAATGTGACGCTTGAGGAAGCCGAGAAAATACGCGAAACGATGCCGTCGGGCCAACTGGTGACCATCGAGGATGCGGGTCACGGATTGTTCCGCGACAATCCCCAAGCTTTTCGAGACGTCCTTGTTCCTTTTCTGAAAGCTGTTCCCTCATAACATCATGGTTTCCTTGAAAAACTTTGATTTTCATAGGCTTTTGGGTATACTCTCGCCTCCCTGTTTCAGGGAAAGCTTATTATCTACATAGAGGGTTGAAATGACTTTACGTTCTGATCTACGAAATACCCGTTTGCCTTTGGCAAAGGGCGGTAAAAATCACCGTCGCCCTAGTGGAGGCCTTTCATGACGCTGCGTTCTGACCTGCGCAACATAGCTATTGTCGCTCACGTTGACCATGGCAAAACCACGCTTGTGGACGCCTTGTTCCGTCAATCAGGCGTGTTCCGGTCGAACGAGCACATGGAAGAACGGGTCATGGATTCCAACGACCTGGAAAAGGAACGCGGCATCACGATCTTCTCCAAGAACGCCTCCATCATCTGGAACGGTGTGAAGATCAACATCGTCGACACGCC
>CAYXYA010000331.1:0-2878 GCA_964469185.1 uncultured bacterium
CGCCTTTACCAGTTCATCCTCCAAGGTCATCTGAACCGTCATCATGCCCTTCCTCCGATCATAGCTACATTCATAGCTATGATTATACATATTCAAAAACAATGTGCAAGACGGGAATTGCCACAAGATCCTGCCGCAGATACCCAAACACCCGCCCCATCCCCCAGAGCCAAGGACAAAATAAGATCAAGAAACAAGGAGGGATCAGGTCTGAATAAAAAATATCAAGACAAACGTTGTTGTAAAATAGGGCGGTCGTCAGATAAGTCAAAATGACCGGAGGTTGCCGCATGAAAAGGATCTTGGGATTATTGTACGGAGTCGTTTGTTATTTGATCTTCTTTGGCACTTTCCTTTACGCCATCGGTTTCGTCGGCAACATGATCGTGCCCAAGGGCATCGATTCCGATCCGACGGCGCCGTTCGCCGCCGCGTTCCTGATGGACACCCTCCTGCTGGGGATCTTCGCGGTCCAGCACAGCGTCATGGCCAGACAGGGATTCAAGGCCGTATGGACCAAGATCGTTCCCAAGCCCCTCGAAAGAAGCACCTACGTGCTCTTCTCGAGCCTCGCGCTCCTTCTTTTGTTCTGGAAATGGGAACCCATGGGCGGTGTTGTCTGGGCGGTTCAAGGGGACACGCTCAAGGGAATACTTCAGATCGTCTCATTGCTGGGGTGGTTCATCGTTCTGATCAGCACCTTCTTGATCAATCATTTCGATCTATTCGGTCTGCGGCAAACTTTCCTTTATTTCCAGGGCAAAGATTACAAAGCCCTTCCTTTCAAAACGCCCGGATTTTACCGTCTGGTCCGCCATCCGATCTATTTCGGGTTCGTAGTGGCCTTTTGGTCGACCCCGACCATGACCGTGACGCATTTGGTCTTCGCGGCGGCGACCACGGGTTACATCCTGATCGGAATTCAACTGGAAGAAAAGGATTTGATCTCGTTTTATGGGGATGTGTATCGTCAGTATAAGAAAAAGGTCTCGATGATCATTCCCCTGCCGCCCAAGTAAAAAGAAAAAGAGCCAAGCCCAAATTTTAAATTTGGGCTTTTCGCTCGACGGATCGCCGGGTTATCTCAAGGTTGCAACTTTGATGCTCTTTGCACCACGCTTCGCACTTCTTCGCGGTTTCCTCATCCCGGTAATGCAATCCGCATTCCATGCATTCGTACAATTCGATCGGCGTTGAGGCGTCATCCATTTTCGATTCCATGTTTATTTCCTTTTGAACCACATGGGTTTCGCTTGAAGCGTCTTCTTATAGATACGGCACTTGACGGAATGAGCGTTGGGTAAATAACCCGTGCTCATGAGGAACTCGTTCACGATCTCCCCTCCTGTGAACTTGAACGTCATTTTGAAAAGATCGACCCACTCATCCTTGCTCTTGGGATGGTTCGTTTCAAGCCATTTCTCGAACGACCCGAATTCTTTTTGTAATCGCTGGATGCTTTTGGCGTTCTCGATAGCGGCATTGATCTTCAAGCGGTTGCGGATGATACCCGCGTCTCTCATGAGCCGTTTTCGGTCCGCGGCGGTATAAGCGGCGATCTTCTTGATATTGAACCGGTGGAAAGCCTTGCGGAAGTTATCTTGTTTCTTGAGGATGGTTTCCCAGCTGAGCCCGGCTTGATTGATCTCAAGCAATAAACGTCCAAAAAGCTCGTTATCGTCGTGGATGGGAAAACCGTAAAACTTATCGTGATAGATCTGGTGAAGGACTTTTCGTTCCCCCTCCATCTGTTCCAATGCCGCGCAATAGGACATGCTTGATCCTTCGAGTTATTACCGAACCTGCGTCAAATCGAAATGAGTGCCGTCCGGGTCTATGAAGAAAGGCGGGATATTGAAATCATTCTCCCGGCGATGGCCCGCCTTTTAGAGAGAGGTGGCGTTCGCGGCAGGCTCTTTTTTCTGCTGACTTTCCATTCCCTTCCTGATCAGCTCCGAAAAATCGTGTTTGGCGTAACCCGCGGGAATGCTGAAAGCCGTGGCCGCGAAGGCCTGGCTCTGGATATTCAAGACCCTGAATAGAGTATCCGGTTTGCCCTTCACGTAGTCGATGGAACCGATGGTAAGCGCCTGGTAAAAAGGCCGCTGTTTGATCTTTTGGATATCGACCTCGAACATCTCGAAAACATCCGAGAAAAAACTCAGCAACGTGTCCAAGAAACTGTGATAAGTGGTCAAGTCTTCCGGCGCGAGGGCGGTCATGCTTGGTTGCGCGATCCAATAATCCGAGGTTTTTTCCTTGTTCGCGTAGGTCGCGTACTTGTCGCAGGTGAACCCCTGGAACTTCACGCCCTTCGCGCTGGGCAAGGCTGTGTCATCCAACAACGATTGGAGCGAGGCTCTCGCGTCATTCATTTCCTTTATCGCCTTCGGGTCGGTCTCAGTCTTCATCTGCGCTGCCACCGCGAGCATGGCCAAATGCATGAAACCCTTCACCATCATCTGGTCTCCCGAGGTCATCTCGAAGTAGGACTTTTCCTTATAATCCACGAAATCAAGCAACGAAGTCGTCTGGTCATAAAAAAGCGAAAAATTCAGCTTCGGCCCCTTGAGGTCGAGTTTCAGTTTGCCCTGGTTGATGGAGATCAGGACATAAGCGTATTCGCTTTTATCCGTGTAGCTCTGTTCGACCGCTTTGATGTAGGTGCCGGCCCAGACGGGTTCGCCGCAAACCGCGGATAACGCGGTCAGCAGGATGAGTGTTTTGAGGTTTAAGTTCGTCATGGTTGGATTATACCTACCCCGTTAGAAAAATGGACGAGATTAAAATTGAGCAGTTTTCACGGGACTTATATATTTAAATCCCTGAACAGCTTTCTTTTTTGCCCCTTCCCTCTCCAGCCCTCATCCATCTAGGG
>CAYXYA010000332.1:0-2872 GCA_964469185.1 uncultured bacterium
TCAGGAGGGTCAGGAATAGAGCCGTCATCAGGAACCATAAGATTCTTCGATTTGTTTTCAATTCAATACCCCTGTAAAACGCGCCGAACGATGGACCGTCCCACCTCATCCGCGAGTTGGGAAACGGAGTCATCCTTCGTCTGCGAGATCGCGCCCGTGTATTGGGGCGTGTAGTAATAGACACTATGTCTTCGATTCTTATCCTCGATAAAGATCTTGTTCTCGCGGCGATCGATCGCGGCTAGATCATAAACCACCGTGATCTGATACTGGAGAACATTGTTGGTCTTCGTGTCAAAGAAGATCGGCTGCTCAACATATTCTCGTATAACCGCCTTCACCACCAAGTCCGCGCGTTCCGGATTCTCCAAGGGAAGCCGTCCATCGATCTGGATCTGGCGGACCGTCGCCTGGGTCAAGACCGTGTCCAGCCCGTAATAGCTGGTACTATTCTCAAAGGTCGAGACTCCTACGCTCTGGACGTAAGACGGCACCACCAAAGCGGCAGGATGACAACCTGTCAGTCCCGCACCGAAAACCATCAAGAACAAAAAACGGGGCGCTTTTGAAAAATTCCTTTTGAGCATCAATCCTGCCTTACGATGAAATTCACCAACTTATCCTTCACCCAAATGACTTTTTGGAGTTTTCCGGGGTCAACGAATTTTTTGACGTTTTCGTCCCGTCCTGCCAATTCCCTGAGGTCCTGTTCCGACAATCCAACAGCGACGGTCACGCGGGTCTTTATTTTACCGTTTACCTGTACCGGGATCTCCACCGTGTCGGCCTTGATCAAAGACAGGTCGAAGGACGGCCAACCAGCGTCCAGTATATAGCCGCTCTTTCCCAACCGGCTCCACATTTCTTCCGCCGCATGGGGCGTAAACGGCCCCATCAGACGCACCAGGGCTTCCACCGCCTCCCGGAGGATAGCCGTTTTCGCGCCGGACAAATCCTTGTAATCGTAAAGGGTGTTGATGAGCTCCATCATGGCGCTGACCGCGGTGTTGAACTTGAATCCGCCCGTCAGGTCGTGGCTGACTTTTTGGATCGTTTGGTGGGTCTTGCGCCGAACCGACTTGTCCATCTCGGTCTCGGCCTGGATCGGCCCCGCCTTCTGAAAATCGGATTTGGCGAGCAGTTCTTGGAAAAGTTTCCAAACACGGTTGAGGAATCTGAACCCGCCTTCCACCGCCCTGTCGTCCCATTCGGCGTCCCTCTCCGGAGGTCCGATGAAAAGCGTGTAGAGCCGGTAAGTATCCGAGCCATATTTTTTGATCAAGTCATCCGGCTGGACCGAATTCCCTTTGCTCTTGGACATCTTGAGGCCGCCCTTGGTGATCATCCCCTGGGTGAAAAGACGGCTGAAGGGTTCGTCAAAATTGATGTAACCCTGGTCTTTGAGGACTTTCGTGATGAACCGGGAATAAAGCAAATGCAGGATGGCGTGCTCGACCCCGCCGATATATTGATCGACTGGAAGCCACTGGTTGGTCGTTTTAGGGTCAAAAGCCTCTTTGTTATTTTTCGCCGAAACGTACCGCAAATAATACCAACTGGAGTCCACGAAGGTGTCCATTGTGTCGGTCTCGCGGCGCGCGGCTCCTCCGCACTTCGGGCAAGCCGTGTTCACGAAAGACGGCACGCTCTTGAGCGGCGATTCTCCCGTGGGTTTGAATTCCACATCGCGGGGCAAGCGGACCGGCAAGTCCTTTTCCGGCACAGGCACCCAACCGCACTTGTCGCACTTGACCATGGGAATGGGCGCGCCCCAATAGCGCTGACGCGAGATGAGCCAATCCCTCAATCGGTAAGTGACCGCTTTTCTGCCGAGCTTTTTTTCCTCCAGCCATTGATCGATCTTGGCCTTAGCCGCGTCAACGCTCAGCCCATCCAGGAATTTGGAATTGATCAGGGAGCCGTTATCCGTATAGGCCTCCTTCATCGGGTCATACTGATGCCCCGCAATTTTCCACGCGCTCTTCACCTCGGCAGACGGATCGATGACAGGAACAATTTGGATTTCGTACTTTTTCGCGAACTCAAAATCCCGAGTGTCGTGGGCAGGGACCGCCATGATGGCACCGGTCCCATAATTCATCAGCACATAGTTCGCGATGAAGATAGGGATAGCCTTGTCGTTCACGGGATTGACCGCTTTAAGCCCCGTGTCCAAGCCCAGCTTTTCGGCGTCTTCCCCGATGCGGTCGGTCGCGCTTTGTTTTTTTACTTTATCGACGAAAGCTTTCACTTCCGCTTCCTTCGGCGTCCCCTTCACCAGGGAAAGGATCAAGGGATGTTCCGGGGCCAAAACCATATAGGTCGCGCCGAAAAGCGTGTCCGGACGGGTCGTGAAAACGGTCACCGTCTCAGCTTTGCCCTCGATCTTGAATTGAACCTCCGCCCCCTCGCTCTTCCCGATCCAGTTCTTCTGCATGGTCTTGACCCGCTCGGGCCAATTCTCCAGCCGGTCGATGTCTTTCAAAAGCCGGTCGGCGTAATCGGTGATCTTAAAGAACCATTGTTCCAGGTCTTTCTGTTCCACCGCAGTGCCGCACCGCTCGCACTTTCCGTCCACCACCTGCTCGTTGGCAAGCACCGTCATGTCGCTCGGGCACCAGTTCACATAGGCCTTTTTACGGTAGGCCAGACCTTTTTCGTAAAGCTTGAGGAATATCCATTGCGTCCAGCGGTAGTAATCTGGCAGGCAGGAAACCACTTCTTTGTCCCAGTCGTAGCCCATTCCCCAATCGTAGAACTGACCTTTCATACGCTGGATATTATTGAGGGTCCAATCCTCAGGATGAACCCCCTTTTTGATCGCGGCGTTCTCGGCGGGCAAACCAAAAGCGTCGAACCCCATGGGGTTCAG
>CAYXYA010000333.1:0-2865 GCA_964469185.1 uncultured bacterium
GTAATCTGGGCTTTGACAGCACGGGAAACCTGACGGACGCCAATGGCGGATTGATCCAAGGGTTTACCGCCTCGATGGTCTATACGAAGACCTCCATTGATACAGCGGCCGACTCAGGGACGACGCTTCTGCAGATCACGAGCGCGTCACTGGTGCTGGATAATACCAACACGGGCGCGATCGGGAATATCAACATCAACCCTAATATGACCTTGATTCCCAAGGCGACGACACAGGTCGAGTTTACTGGGAACCTGGATTCCTTCCAGCAAGCCGGATCGGGCGCGTTAACTAACGCCGTACCGGGCGGTGTTTTGATGCAATGGCAAGGACCTGGCGTTAACGTGAGCCCGGTTCTCCCAACGGGTATTGCGGCTATTGGTTGGAATGCGCTGGATACGACCTTGAACGCGAACGGCGAGTTCGTGCAAGCGGCGGATTACAACGTGCCTATCGTACCGGGCGGAGCGACTTCTCTGCCGGCAGTCACCATTGTGGCGCCCTTACTGGGCGTGGGTGGTGTTACTGGAGCTGGTAGCGCGGACGTAGGGACGTACGCCTGGGAACAACAGCCTCCGATCACGCCGGCTTTGACGACTAACATGACCGTGTTCGATTCTCTTGGTAACGCTCGGTCGGTGACGATCCAGTTCTATCAAGTCAACGATCTGGGTCCGGGTCTCGTGAACGCAGCCGCTGGCCCTAGCCAAGTGACTTACGCTTGGTATGCTTTTGATACGACCGCTGGAGCGGCTGTAAGCTCCGCTTCTCTGGTCGGTGGAACCGCCATTGAAGAAGGCAACGTCAATTCCGGACCACTCATTGGATATGACCGTGGTGTCACGGGTGATGTTTATGGCGGCGATCTGGTCTGGTTCAATACGGACGGTTCTTTGGGATCGACCGGTGGAGCGAACGTTACAAGCTCTAGACAGGCTATACCGGCTATTTACTTGCCGCCGGTCAACGCTCTTGGAACCTCTCCGGTCCCGTCGGTCGGCGCTGAGATCATGCAAGTGTTCTTGGATTTCGGTACGGCCGGAACCTTGGGATTTGGCCGCCGCGATGGTTTGACAGGCGACGCGCAAGGAACCTATCAGACGATTGGCGGGGTGAACACCTACGTTCCTGACAGCCACACCACGGAAACCCAAAATGGTTACGCGGACGGCGTCTTGCAAGGTGTTTCCTTCGACGCGACTGGGACCGTCAATGGAACCTTCACCAATGGACAAACGGTGGCTTTGGCTCAAGTGGCTATGGCGACGGTCTTGAATCCGGGTGGGTTGAACAGCGTGGGATCCAACTATTACTCGATGTCTCCGGCCTCCGGGGCAGAGACGATCGGTACGGCTGGAAGCAACGGGATGGGAACCATTACGGGCGGGGCATTGGAAGGTTCTAACGTCGATTTGACGGTGGAATTGTCCAACATGATCATCGCTCAGCGTGGGTTCCAGGTGAATGCCCGTGTGATCACGGTGGAAAGCCAGAACCTGCAAACCTTGACTCAATTGGGTCAATAATCGCTGAATAGTTAGCGGTTAAAATATAAGATATAAACGGCGCTTTCTCAGGAAGGCGCCGTTTTTTTGTGTCCGGTAAAGGAATCGGCAGTTGAAAATGTGATAAAATCGCAATCGATCACAATGAAATGAAGGGGAAAAAATGATCCCGGTAACTCGTTTGAATGGACAAGAAGTTTATGTGAACGCTGATTTGATCCTTTTTTTGGAAAGTTCTCCCGAGACGATCCTGACCCTTGAAAACGGGAAAAAAGTGACGGTTAAGGAAACGATCCCGCAAGTCGTCGATCAGATCGTGAAGTTCAAATCCCGGTGTTATCCGATCGTTTCCGACGGGAAGTAGCGAAGAACCCAAATACTGAAGCACATGTGTTAATGGATTTGGCGGTAATAATGAATCTCGATTGAAATAGGATTTTAATGATTTTTTCAAAAAAAATATTTTTTCCTGCGTCAGCTCAAGTCGTGCGTTGGCTTTTGATCGTACTCGCGGCATTGGGATGCGTTTCGTCCTTGAGCGCCCAAACAGTCGGTACCACAACCGCGGATCTGTTGAAGATCAATACCGGAGCCATTCCGGCGGCAATGGGCGGTACTTATACGGCTATGGGAAGTGACGCATACTCCATTAGCTACAATCCCGCGGGTTTGTCATATCTTCGGGCATCCCAAGCTTTGGTCATGCATCTGGATAGTTTGGCTGATATTCAATATGAGTATGTTACTTTTGCGACCGCTTCGAACGACAGCGCCTTGGGACTCAACATTACCTATCGTCATCAACCGCCTATTGATAATCAAAATGGAAACCCGCCGGTCACGGCGGACGATCTTTTGGCTACCCTAACCTACGCACTCAAACTTTCGGATAGTTTTCGCGCGGGGGTAACTGGAAAATTCATTAAAAGCGATCTGGCGACCTATTCGGCTTCGGCTATCGCTTGTGACATCGGTATTGTGCTCGATAAGCTACCTTATGGGATGCGGGTTGGATTTTCCGTCCAAAATCTCGGCACGGGGATGAAATTCAGCGCTGATCCCTCGGCGCCTGCCGATTCCTTGCCTATGTTCATTCGCTTTGGATTGGGAACACATCAAGTCATCGATAAAAGCAAAGACTTGAACGAGGCAATAGAGGTTTTTAAACCGGTGGACCAGGATATTAAAATGGGTCTGGGCGGCGAATTTTGGGTCTTCCCAAAACTCTTAGCGGTTCGAGCTGGATACAAGATCGAAAGCTTGGGCAACCCAAGTTTTAATGTTTTTCAAAACTATACGTTGGGTTGCTCGTTGACCAGAAGCATTGAGGGGGATGATTTTTCCCTGGATATAACTTACG
>CAYXYA010000334.1:0-2859 GCA_964469185.1 uncultured bacterium
GCTGCTCCTCGACGAACCGACCAACAACCTGGATATCCGGACCATCGACTGGCTCGAAGAGTACCTGAACGCCTATGAGGGGACCATCATCGTCATCTCGCATGACCGCCATTTCTTGAACCACATTTGCACCCATATCGCCGACGTGGACCGTGAAAAAGTCACGGTTTACTCGGGAAATTACGATTACTTCACGCAGGCTTCCCGCCAGGTTTTGGATTCCAAGATGACTGAGAACGCCCGAAAGGAAAAGCAGATCGGCGAGCTCAAGGCTTTCGTGGCCCGCTTCTCGGCCAACGCCAGCAAGAGCGCCCAGGCCACCAGCCGCGCGAGGCTTTTGGAAAAGATCGAGTTAGAACAGATCATCCCGACCACTCGGCAGTATCCCCGGCTTTTCTTCAAGGAAAAACAACCGGCGGGCAAGGATATCCTCAACGTCAAGAGCATCAGCAAGGCTTACGGCGACCTCAAGGTTTTAAAGAAAGTCAGTTTCATCGTGGGCAACGGCGATAAGATCGCCATCATCGGGCCGAACGGTGTGGGCAAAACCACCCTCATCAAGTCATTGGTCGGGTCTTATCACGCGGAGGGCTACAACCTAGCCCAGTGGGGCGTGAAGATCGATGAGGGACAGGTCGCCTGGGGAAGCACGGTAAGACTTTCCAGCATGCCCCAGGACGTGAAGGAAGAGTTGACCCGCGACATGACAGCACTCGAATGGCTGCGCCAGTTCGCGCCGCTGGAAGAAGGCCAGGTCATCCGAGGGATGCTGGGTCGTATGCTTTTCACCGGCGAGGAACAGGATAAGAACGTGAAGGTCCTATCCGGGGGAGAGTGTCAGCGTATGGTGCTGTCTCGTCTCATGCTGGAAGGCGGCAACGCGCTCATAATGGACGAACCCACGAACCATATGGACCTGGAGTCCATTGAATCCCTCAGCACCGCACTTTCCGAATACACGGGCACGATGCTTTTCTCCAGCCATGACCAGGACCTCATCGGCAAGGTCGCCACCCGCATCCTGGAACTCAGAATGGACGGCACCTATACCGACTTCAAAGGTTCTTATAATGAATATATCGAATGGACCGCGGCGGAAGCCAAGCGGATGAAAGAAAACACTAAGGTTGGGTCCAAAAAATAAAAGTCGAACCGCGTGTATAATGCGATTCACTTAAATGAAAATTTGAAGGGAGCTTTTATGGCCGATAACGATTGGCAGTCCAGGTTGAAGACGGGGCGGAACGACGATTGTCCCTGTGGTTCCAAAAAAAAGTACAAGAAATGCCATTTGGAAGCCGACGAGAAGGCGAAAAGCGCTTCTTTGACCGCGATCAACGCCGCGTCAGCGGCCCAAGCTGGGGACGAACACGCTCATGACCATGAGGGGCATGACCACCATGGTCATGAGCACGCTCATCGTCATGAAAAAGGCGGTCCAGCGCGTCCGAATACTTCCATGAACACTTCTAAACAGATCAGCGCGCCCCGGAAAACGGGCTCGGCTTAAAACTTCAAGGAATATCGAATGTCCAAAAGGGAAAATATCAGTACCGGTTCCAAATGGGAGCCGATCTTGGGTTACTCGCGCGCCGTGAAGGTGGGTAATTACGTCCACGTTTCCGGCACGACCGGGGCGGGACCCGACGGCAAATTCGATCCGGATCCCTACGTGCAGACCCAGTTGGCCTTGAAGACCATAGGGGAAGCTCTATCCAAGGGCGGCGCTTCCTATAAGGACGTGGTGCGCACCCGGCTTTACGTCACCAAAATCGCGGATTGGGAAAAATACGGACGGGCTCACGGCGAGATCTTTGGCGAGATCCGGCCGGCGATGACCATCGTCGAGGTCTCGAAGCTTATCGACCCGGCCATGTTGGTGGAGATCGAGGCGGACGCTTACATCGGATGAAACAATGAAAGTTAGAAGTTAGGAGTTAAAAGTTTGAACCCAAGCCCTTCTTGAAACAGGAGGGCTTTTTTATTTTCAAGGGAGGCGCGTATGGAACACTTATGGATGCCGGACATTCCGGTTTGGGATAAAATTTTACGCTCTGGAGTGATCTATCTTTTCATTCTCTTGGCATTCCGATTCACCGGAAAAAGACAGGTGGGACAGCTCACGCCTTTTGACCTCGTGGTGCTTCTCATCATCTCGAACGTGGTCCAGAATTCCTTGATCGGCAATGACAATTCGATAGGAGGAGGGATGATCGGAGCGGTCACCATCCTGGCGCTCAATTGGATGGTAGTGGAGCTTTCCTATCGTTTTAAACCGTTCCGCCGCGCGATGGAAGGAACGCCCACGCTTCTCGTTCATAACGGAAGAATCCTACATGAAAACCTTAAACGGGAAAGAATCACCTTGGAAGATCTGCAGGGGGCTTTACGGAAAAGCGGCGTGGGGGATGTAGCCCAGGCTCGGTTCGCGATATTGGAAGAAAACGGTCAGATCAGCGTCATCGCGAAGTAAGTTCTTTATCCCCGGCGAGTTTGACCTCGGCGGAAGTGCAAAATCAAAAGGATCGCGCCCGTTAGGGCGTAAACGATGCCGAATTCCGGCGCGGCGAGGAATCCGAATTTGTTCTGGACTCCCGCTTCGGTCAGGTCGTAGGCATGGATCAACCCCACAAACGAGAACATCGAAGCCGCGAAACACCACCAGGCCGCCTTCAGGAATTTATGGTCGATCATGAAGACCAAGATGGCCGCGAAGATCATCGAAGTTAATAAAAACCCTTGGCTTAAATAAATAATTCCTTTCAAGTGAATAGCTGTTTCTAATGAGTTGGAAAGTGAAAAAAGTGAAATGTGCGCGGCGTCTAATGTTTTTTCAACAATTAACTCTAACGTGAAGGC
>CAYXYA010000335.1:0-2849 GCA_964469185.1 uncultured bacterium
ACATGTAGGATCTCCCTGGCCATGGGGATCGCGAGGGCTCGGGCCGCTTCCAGCACCCGGGCGCGGTCCTCCTCGGTGATCTCCTTATCTTTGCGGGACACCGCGATCACGCCGCGGCTGTTAAGCCCCTTGATGTGCCCGCCGGCGATACCGGCGAAGGCGTGGACCACCTGGACCCCCGCCATGCGCTCGGCGTCCTGGACGGACTTCTTGATCGAGGCGATGGTCTGCTCGATATTGACCACCGACCCTTTCTTCAAACCGGTCGAAGGGCAAGTCCCCACGCCGATGATGTGCACTTGTCCCTCGTCGTCCTGCTCCCCGATGATGGTGCAGACCTTGGTCGTTCCCAGGTCCAGCCCCACCACAATGTCTTTCTTGATCTCTTTTGCCATCTTCCTCACCTCCCCATTTTTTGTTTTTTATTTTTAAACGCCGAAAAACAACGGCAAGGAGAAAAACAAACCTGCACCACTTTCGGGTTCTTTTCTTTCTTCACGTTCTTCCGCCTCGCGCTTTTCATGCCCTCACCTCGTTTTCACCAAAACCATGTCGCGGTACCGAAAATCCATCGTTCCCGCTTTTTTCCCCTTCTCGTTCAGGTCGCTCAAGACCCGAGCCATCCTTTTCAGTTCCTTGTCCGACACCACCTTGTTGAACGTCGCCTGCGTCCCGTTGATGAAGGTGACCTTCAGGGAATCGGGTTCCGACAGGTTCACCTCCGACACGTCCTGGGCCGTCACCGGGTCCTTCTTCGCCATGAAGGTGAAAAAATCCAGCGCCGGTTTCACGGTCTCCGCCACCTGGGTCGTCCCCACCGCCTCCAATGGGAACCAGACCCCCGAGATGAGGGGCAAGTCCTCGTTCAAAAGGGCCGCCGAAGGCCGAAGTAAACGGCCTTCTTTATCCACCCCGTACAAGCTCCCGTTATCCAACAGGGCCGCGGGTTCGCGCTCCCGCACCGAGATCAAGATGGAAGAGGGCAGGCGCCGCTCCACGAAGACCCGGTCCACCCATTCCAGCTTTCTCACTTTTTGCGCCGCCTCCTCCAGGTCCAGCTTGAACATGCTCTGTCCAATGGGAAGGCCCACCGCCTTCATCACCTGGTCCTCGGTCAGGTAGTGCTCTCCCTGAACGATCACCTTCGCCAGCTTGAGACCGGCGGCGTCCTGCAGGGCCGCGGTCACTCGTTGCTTCCCCCAATAGACCCCCAACACCAGGAACATCAGCGCCGCCGCTCTGCCTCCCCACTTCGCGCTTTTCAACGAGGGAGCCTGGGTGACCCAATGGTTCTCCGTCTTTGAAAAGCTCGGTGTTACATCGGCCGGCGTCACACCCGGCCGGTAAAAAGAGTAGCTGTTCTCCGCCGCCGCCGGCTCCACCTCGGGCTTGGGCTTTGAAACGAGCAGGCTCAACGAAAATATTTTTTTCTCTTTTACCTCCTTTTGCCCCGCCGTAGCGGCGGACCTTCCTCCGCCCCAGCGGCTTCGAAAAGGGATCCCCGCCGATCTGAACCCGGGACTCTTTTCGCTCAGGGGAACTCTCGTACCCTGGTAATGCATTAAACAAAACCCCAATAACCAAAATCAAACCCAAGTCCGACACAAAGCCACAAAGCCTCTAAGGAAATCAAAATCAAATATTGATTGTTTAGTCCTTCTTCGAGTCTTAGAGACTTCGTGTCGGACGTTGGTTTCCTTTTCATCTTTTCCTCTTTTTCTTCAAGGCCATTCCCACCAGCGTCTTGAGCAGCCGGGGAAATGAGATCCCAACCGCCCTGGCCGCATCCGGCACCAGGCTCACGGAGGTCATCCCCGGCACCGTGTTCACTTCCAAGATCTGCGGTTCGCCCTTCTTCGGGACGATGAAATCCGCGCGGTAATAATCCTCACAGCCCATCGCCTCGCCCGCCTTCAAAGCCAGGTCCTTCACCTTCTTGACTTGCGCCCCGCTGATGCGGGCCGGGATCAAGTGGTCCGAATGGCCCGGTGTGTACTTGGCGTCAAAGTCGTAGAACTCGTTCTTCGGCACGATCTCGATCACGGGCAAGACCCTCTTCCCCAGGACCGCCGCCGTAACTTCCACGCCCGGGATGAATTTTTCCACCATCGCCCAATCGCTGTAGCGCAAAGCCAAACGGATGGCCTTGGCCAAGGCCGTCTTCTTCTTCACGATCGTCACACCGATCGCCGAACCCACATCCGCAGGCTTCACCACCAGCGGCAGGGAAAGCTTTATCTCTTTCAACCAGCTCTTCGGAGCCATCGTCTTGTGGATCGCCTGCCAGGGCGCGCTCGGTATCCCCTTCGCCTCGAACACCAACTTGGAACATCCTTTGTGCATCGCAAGCCCGCAAGCCAAAGCGCCCGAACCCGTATAAGGGATCCGCAGTCTGTCCAAAAGCGCCTGGAGGGTCCCGTCCTCGCCGAAGCCCCCGTGCAAAGCGATGAAAACCACGTCAAATCCGGCCTTTTTAAGGCGTTTCGCAAGCTTCGCCTCGTTCTTATCCGAGGCGGTCAATTCAAAGGGGACCGCCTTTAAACCGGCTTGCTTCAAACCGGCGGTCACGTTCTTCCCCGACATCAGGGATATTTTTCGCTCCGGGCTCCAGCCGCCCATTAGTACACCCACTCGCATTGCAAACTCCCGATACTTGAATTGATCGCCGTTCACTTCTTCCAACCCTTTGCGTTCAGTTAGAAGTTAGGAGTTAGAAGTTTTAAACTCCTCACTCCTAACTGCTCACTTCTAACTCGTCTTTTGGAGACTCCAAAAGACGTCTTTGATTTCGTTCCAATCCCAATTTCCCATCGGCAAGATCTCCGGCTCCAGGCGGATCTGGTACTCGC
>CAYXYA010000336.1:0-2845 GCA_964469185.1 uncultured bacterium
CCCGGAATTCGTGCCGCTGGGGAAGAAGCCGCGGCG
This sequence comes from uncultured bacterium, assembly GCA_964469185.1. Taxonomy (GTDB): domain Bacteria; phylum Oederibacteriota; class Muellerivitia; order Muellerivitales; family Muellerivitaceae; genus CAYXYA01. The sequence continues at coordinate 37 of CAYXYA010000336.1, forward strand.
CAGCGGCGAGGAACTGACGAAAGAAACCTTGACCCGGCTGTTTCCGAACGCGGTGTATTGGGTATTCGTATCACGGTCAAAAGCCGAGCCCACCGACTGGACTTCTTGTGATTGAACTTCCTCAGGCAGGTCGCTTTGGGGCGTGACCGTGACGGAAAGGGGGGGCAGCCGGAGGGTGTCGGTGAAATTGATGGCGGCCTTCGCGCCCAACACCACGCAAAGAGCGAAGAGGAGCCCGAAGAAGAATTTTTTTGAGTTTTTTAGGAAATGAAAAATGGAACTACGCGAAATGAGAAGATCATTCGCGCCGGGAACTCGGGACAAACCTTTTTTGATAGACGGCAAGATACGTCGTTTCAAAAAAACTCTTTTCTGGCTTAAAACGTTTTAAGGTTGGTCGCAATTATAACCATCCCAAAATCTTGGGCAAGAAAAAATCACCTGTTGGATTCAAAAAAACCTTCATTTACACGTTTGTTTTAAAATGACGAAAAATTGACAAAAACGTAAAGCTTCTTAAACCCGATTAAAGGTTTTGCGTTTACCTAAATAAATCCGTGTATTTATAAGAGTTGAGAAAACGATCGATCACTCGATGATTTGATATTTTTTCTGAAGTTCTTCCCTAGGCAATCCATCAAAATGCCACCATTCGTTCGGGATATGAACGAACCCCGCCTGTTCCATGACCCTTCTTAAGATCAACCGATTATCCACCTGCTTCTGCGTTAACTTCCCTTCCTTCAAAAACTTCTCCTCATACTGCGGTTCCGCCAAGTCGGAAAAGGTATCGTACTTGGTTCCCATATCCACTTCCCGGCCCTTTTCATCCAGCAAACTGATATCCAGCGCGAACCCATAGTTGTGGACCGAGCCTTTTGACGCGTCCGCCACATATCTTCTATCTTTCGTATCTTTGACTTTATTCCACATGATCCACTGCACCGACCTGGGTCGGAGCGAATCAAAAACAATGAAAGACCATCCAGGTTTTTCTTTTTGAAGGAAATTGATGGCTTTTCGGAATTTCTTAGCCGCGTCTTTGTGGAGGAACGCTTTATTGAAGGACCCGTACATATTGAATCCCATGAAGTTGTCGGTGGTCGCATATTTCAGTTCGATCTTCACATGGGGAAAAGTCGACAGATCCACGTAGTTCTCATCCTTTTCCAGCATCTTCTTGGAATCGGCCGGCGAGGGGTGAGACGCAGAGGAGGATTTTTCTTTGGCGTTCAAAGAAACCACAAAAAGCGAAGTAACTCCAAAAACGACCAACATCCACAGAGCCGTTTTTTTCATATCAGGCAATCTTTGGGAGCGTTCTATCAATTTCATCCACTATTTATTCCAATTCGAGGGATGAATATCAGCCTGACGGAGTATCTCTCGAAGCAGGGAAATTCCAATGTCGCCTTGATGAGGATTGGGAATGCGGAGTTTTAAAGAACCCTTCACCATGAACATATGTTTCCCACCGCTGTAGGGACCGATAAAACCCAGGCGGGCTAAGTTGCGGATAAGATCGCGGCGGGATATGGGTTTAAGCATGAACCAAGTTCGGTAGTTTCAGGCGTTTCCCGTGTATCGTGGGTAATTTATCGCCTTGCCGAACTTTCAACAAAACCCAACCTTCTAACACTTCCTGCAAGATCTTCCGGCAGTCTTCCAAGTTCTTTTCATCAGCCCAAACACCCTTAAAACCGGGTATTTGTCCGTAATAGGTTTTACCGTCCAGAATTTTGTATTTCGCCAACCCCATCGCGCTTTCGATGTATTCCATGAACATGAATTGGTCTCCCTAGTTGAATTTACAAAACCATTATAGCAAACAGGTGAGAGTTACGCCATTTTGAGGATTTCCTCTCGTCACCGCTTCTTATCAACACCTTTAATCTTTAGTTTCTCCAAAAACTCCTTGGCTGGAGTACCTTTCCTCTCAGTTCCTCCCGCCTCAAAGTCTTCGGCTCCGCCATCATAAAACCCATGACCTAATATCTTCTGGGCCGTAGGCTGTATAGCCTCAATGAACCTTTTCCACTCAGGGTCTTCCGCTCGAACGGAATTAAAAATAGCGGACTCCACCGCGCCTCGAATAAAAGTCGATAGATCCTTTATACCGAGCTTTTTAGCCATTTCTCTCCAATGTTTCTCTTGGCTCGGAGTAACCTTAAGATTGATGGGGGCCGTTTTTTGTTCTTCATCTTGGAAATGGAGAAACAACGGTTTTTTGTGGATAGCGGCTTTGGACACGGAAGGCTCCTTTCAAGCAATACCTAATATAATACTAAAAGTATTATAAACTCATATGTTTGTTAGAAGGAGGATTATTCGGTTTCTGCTCCATAAAGGGGAGAGGAATTGAATCGTGGTAAATGTCAGCCAGACAAAGACACCCCTCACCCCACCCTCTCCCTCAAGGGGCGAGGGAATCGGAACATCTTGTTAAAGGTATTTATTAATCAACGAATCTAGTTTTTCCACAAAAGCTTCCAGGGATGGGCTTTCAGCTCTTCGACCAGCTTCTTGATGTCGTCCGCCATCTTGTCGTCATTCATCAAAACACCGATGGTCCCCTTGCTGCTACGGATATCCTGCGTCAATTGATTCATATTCTTCAAAGTCGCGTTGAGATTTTCAAAAGATTCTTTGATGTCTTTTTTGTTCATGGACTTGGTCAGGGCGTTCAAGTTATCGGATACCCTTTTAACGCTGACCATTAACTCGCCCGCGTCACTACCAGATCTAGAAATCTCGTCGAGGATCTTGTCGATCTTATCCTTGCTGGTAACGGTCAATTGGTAAATATTGT
>CAYXYA010000337.1:0-2836 GCA_964469185.1 uncultured bacterium
TGAAGCCTGCGAATCTTGCCCCATGCCCGCCGGTGCCGTTTTGCAGAACCTCGGGATCCACTTGCTTAAAGATCTGCTGGAGCCGCAACAGATCTATGGTTTGTCCCATCCTGATCTAAAGCTGAAAGAATTTCCGCCTCTTCTTTCCATTTCGGCGCATCCGAACAATCTACCTCACCAATTGACCCCCTTCGTCGGAAGAGAGGAACAACTTCGAGAGATAGAGAAAATCCTGGATGACCCGGCTTGTCGATTGCTGACCCTGGTGGGACCCGGAGGGACCGGAAAAACACGTTTAGCCCTTCAAGTGGGCGCGGATGTGGTGGAAAAATATCCCAACGGCGTTTTCCTGGTTCAATTCTCCCCCTTTGACCCTGTCGATAACATCGTTTCTATCATCGCCAAAACACTCAAACTCTCCTTAAGCGGGATGGAACAAAAGTCCCAGCTCCTGAATTATTTTAAAGGCAAAAAAATGCTTTTGATATTGGATAATTTTGAACATCTGGTGTCAGGAGCGGATGTACTCCTGGAACTTCTTGAGTCCAGTCCAAACATCCAATTACTGATCACCTCCCGGCAGCGATTGAATCTAAAGGCTGAATGGGTTTTTGAAGTTCCTGGGATGAAAAGCTGGTCAAGCGAATCAGGTCAAAACATGGAGGAGAACGAGTCCTTTCAAATTTTCGTTCAGAGCGCACGGAGAAGCAACGCTGGTTTCAAACTTTCCGAAAAAGACAAACACGCGGTGACTCGTATTTGCCGACTGGTTGAAGGAACACCCCTGGCTTTGGAGTTGGCCGCGTCCTGGGTCCGTAATCTTTCGTGCGTGGAGATCGCGGAGGAGATAGAACATAACAAGGATTTTCTGGCCGGTACGATGTCGGACATGCCGGAGCGGCAACGGAGCATGCGAGCGGTATTTGAATACTCCTGGAAATTCCTATCGGACAATGAGAAAAAGATCTTAAGTATGCTGTCCGTATTCCGCGGCGGATTTCGCAGGGAAGCGGCTGAAAAAGTGACGGGGGCGATTCTTCCGTTCCTTTCGGGATTAGTGGACAAATCCTTCCTATATCGAACGGCTAAAGGACGTTACGTGATCCATGGGCTTACTCGTCGGTACGCCGAAGAAAAACTCGGAGAGTCTCCTTCGATGGAAAGACAAGCTCATTTTCTACATGGCGCCTATTACTGTGTGTTTCTATGCCAAAAACTGGAAGAGCTTCAGGAAGAGTTGACTCCCTCAAGACACCAAAGAAAGACCCTGGAAGAGATCTACGATGATATTGAAAATATCCGTGCGGAATGGACAGTCATCACGGATGGGCGTTTATCAAAGGTGATTTCCGCTGGGGAGATGGATCTTAAAGGATATTGTCCCGGCCCCAATGTTCAGAAGATCACGACCCTCGATTTGGCGGTGTTCGCGCGGCAATTGATGGTTTTGTTGAAAGGCGGCATACCGGCGTTAGATGCACTTGGAGCTATTGCGGAAAAGACGAAAAACAGGGCTTTCGTTGAGATCATCATGAAAGCGAAAGTTGATCTGGAGGCTGGGAATAGCCTAAGGGACACCTTGGCTCAATATCCGGATATTTATCAGACTAAATTTTTGAATATTGTCTCGATCGGATCGAAAGATGACATTCTTCAATTCATGATCGAAATGCTGGGCCTGCATCTTCGAAACGTCGAGACGCTCGAGGGAAGGCCTCTATTGGGATTGGATGAAGAGGCCAAGAAACTTTATCGAGATGTCTTGAAAAAGGCCCTCCAGTAATAACTAATATTCCCCATATTTTAAAAATCGGGAGTCACACAGAATGGCGGATCAGTATCCAATTGAAGACAAACCCGGCAAAGAAGCGGACGCGAGCGAGTCCGATCCTGGTATTGGGAACTCCGTTGTTGACCGGCCAAATGACTATGAGGGAGATTCAAAAATTGTTTCTACGAGCAGGTTCAAAATTGGATGTCTGCCTATCGCGATCGTGTTCCTCGGGCTAGTGTTGTTGTTCGCTTATACCAGTGTTCAGCATTTTGAAAAAAATAAGAAGAAAAACAAATGGACGCAGGAAAGTCTGACTGTCTATGTCACACAACATGTCCCGCTTGGGTCTGCCCCTGGAGTAGTGGAAAAGTTCTTGAAAGAAGAGAATTTCAATAGCACAGGCTTGGTCCAACATAAGATCATTACTGCTACCTTTGAGGGATATGACAAAGATATTTTGTCTCAACGTTATCTTTCGGAAGCCTGGATGGTTGTTTTTGAATTTTTTCACGGAAAACTCAAAAGTTTAAAAGTGGAGGATTGGCTGTCGTATCTGCATTTCTGAACGCTTTTTGTTCGTGATCGATGATTATCTCGCGTCTTCGAAGGTTGATGAGATGAACGTTTTAAAATATCAAAAAGTTTTTCGAAAATAGAGACAGATTGAGGAGGATTTTAAATGATACGTTTCCTGTTGTTGATCCTACTTGTTGGTTTAACCCCCGGCTATGGCTTGTGTGCTGCCGCCCCCAATTCCAGCAACCAAAAAATGGTAGCCGAAGGAGAAGAGGAGCGCGGATCGCTTTATTTCGGTGGGTACGGGGTCAAACAGGACTACGCTCAGGCGGTTGAATGGTTTCAAAAAGCCGCGGACAAGGGGAATGCTTTAGCCGAAAAGGATCTGGGAAATTGCTACCTTAACGGATTGGGGGTGAATAAAGACGACACAAAGGCGTTTGATTGGTTTCGGAAATCAGCCGATCAAGGAAATGTGGAAGCTGCTTATTGGTTGGGTTTTATGTACCTGAATGCCAGAGGCGTCGTGAAAGATGACGCTGAAGC
>CAYXYA010000338.1:0-2834 GCA_964469185.1 uncultured bacterium
ACCGGTGACGAAGGCCAAAATCCGCTTTTCTTCAGCCGTCTCAATCTCTTCGCGGCTTCTTCAGCGCCGGGATTCGGAAAACCCATCTTATTGATCAAGGCCCGTTGGGCCGGATAGCGAAAGACCCGTGGCGTTGGATTTCCATCCTGAGCGTAAGCTGTGAAGGTCCCCAGTTCAGCGAACCCAAATCCTACCTTTTCCCAGATCTCGGTGAATTCGGCTTTCTTATCCAGACCCGCGGCCAAACCCACGGGATTAGGAAAGGTCAGCCCAAAAAATTTCCTTTCCAAGCGGGGATCGTTGGTCCGCAAAAAAGGGGAAAGAGCTGTCAGGAAAGGCTTTGAAAAGCTTAACGTCCCTAGCGCCAGCCGGTGGGCGGCCTCAGGGTCGAGCGAGAAGAGGATGGGTTTAAGAAGTTTATACACCGTGAAATCAGAATAATTCGCCGGGCCGAACGAATCAACCCCGAATTGGGTCGCGAACGCCCGCTTCCAGGAAACCTTTCGCCCTTAAAAGACAGGAATCGCACCACCCGCAGGGACGGCCGTTCGGCTTCGGATCATAACAAGAGTGGGTGAGGCCGTACTTGACCTTGAGCTTGAGTCCCGTTTGGATGATCTGTTTTTTACTCATGCGAACCAGCGGCGTGTGGATCCGGAGCTTCCATTTCTTTTCGACGCCTTTCTTGGTGGCCAAACGCGCGAGTTTCTCGAAAGCATGGATGAACTCGGGACGACAATCGGGATAACCGCTGTAATCCAGGGCGTTCACGCCGATAAAGATATGCTCAGCGCCGAGCACCTCGGCCCAGCCCAAAGCTAGCGACAGAAAGACGGTATTGCGGGCCGGCACATAAGTAGAAGGAATGCCTTTCCCCATTTCTTTCACACCCCGTTGTTTGGGAACCCGTATCTTTTTATCGGTGAGTGACGAGCCGCCAATGGCAGTCAAGGGAACTTCCAGTTCCAGATGTTTTTTCACCCCATATAATTTGGAGACCTTGCGGGCGGCCTTGAGTTCCACCTTGTGACGCTGGCCATAAAAAAGGGTCAGCGCGTAAAGTTCATATCCCTGCTTCTTGGCGATCGCCAGACAGGTGGTCGAATCCAACCCGCCGGAGACCAGCACCACCGCTTTTTTCTTTTTCATCAGTAAACTCCGCTCGCGGGATAGGGTTTGCGTTCCAAACGGAAAGGTTCCAAAGCAATCTCCGTCTTTTCGCCCGACAAAGTCTGGCTCATCAAATGACCCGTAACAGCTGAAAGCAAAATACCATGCGTGAAATGGCCCGTCGCCACCCACAGATTCTCGAAGTTCGGAACGCTCCCTAAATAGGGCCAGCCATCAGGTGACGCGGGTCTTAGACCTGACCAAGTCGTTTCGACCTTCGCTTCTTTGAGCGCCGGAACCGCCAGGATCGCGCCTTGAGTGAGATTGGCGACCGCTTCCGGTGTCGTGGATTTATCGAATCCCACTTCCTCCAATGTGCTTCCTACATATACATGCCCGTCGAGCCGCGGGATCAAATAGGCAGCCGGTGAATAAAGAACATTTTTAAAAAGGCCCGGGGTCGACTGGAACATGACTACCTGACCACGCACCGGGCGCACGGGAATGTTTACACCTAATGTTTGCGATAGGATCCCGGTCCAAGCCCCGCCCGTTAAAAGAACATGGTCCGCTTCACACTTCTCGCCCGCGGTCTCGACACCCTTGATGCGGTTTCCATCACGAATAAATCCCGTGACCTTTTCTTTTTCACGGAGGGTCACGCCCCTTTGCTGAAGCACCTTGAGCAAGGCTTGATTGAGCCGCGGCGGACGGACCTGTTTAGTGGAGGGAATGTGCCAGACGGAGCGGACCTTATCGGAAATGGACGGTTCTATCTTTCGCGCTTCCGCGGGGGAAAGCCACTGGGATTCCAAGCCGTTTTCCCTGACTCTTTTATCCATGTCCTTGAAACCCGTCTCGCCCTTCTCATCGAAAGCCAGTCCCATGCCGCCGGAGTGAACGAACTCGGGGTCAATGCCACTCTCTTTTTTGAGCCTCACGGTCCAATCCGGAAAGAGGTTATAGGAAAGGCGGCAGAGTTCCAAAAAGGCCCCGCCGATGCGGTAGGCATCCCTGAGGTCCACGTAACCTCCGCCCGCCCAGGAAGCTTCCTTGGCGAATGGCCCCTGGTCGAAAAGGGTCACGCGGAAGCCTTTGCGGGAAAGATGTTCCGCTGAGGAAAGCCCGGCTAGCCCGCCGCCGACGATGGCCACATGAAGATTGGACAAAAGGAACCTCGAATGAAAGATGGGAACATTATCGAACAATGGATACTTCGTTACAACCGGTCCGGACTGGGACTTATATATTTAAATCCCTGAACAGCTTTCTTTTTTTGCCCCTTCCCTCTCCAGCCCTCATCCATCCACGGGGGGTTTGTAAGATCGTTTGTGAGGACCTCTGTTTCGCTCCACCCATCCCCCAGTGGGGCCCTTTCGCTCACTTCAGATGATCCGGGGGGCCACCTGACTGGGGCTTTCGAAGAAAGGGGCAGGGTGTTTTTAAAGACTTAAAGACTTTAAAACCCCCGACCTTCTCCAACGAAGACCCCGACCAAAAGCCGGATTCAATCCCTGAAGAAGCAAGCGAAAGGGCCCCATGCCAACCTTCCATAAGGCAGCCAAAGGGGTCGGTATAGTACCGATCTCAATATTTTCAAATTTGATGATCGGCACACTGGGGGATGGGTGGAGCGAGGCAGTTGTTTGACCGGACATTATCCCAAATCGGTGACGGATGGCGGTCTGAGTGGAGAAGGTCGAAAAAGAAAGAACTTCTCCCGG
>CAYXYA010000339.1:0-632 GCA_964469185.1 uncultured bacterium
GAGGAATATTCCGACGGTATCGGCCACATCACGACCCGGCAGGACTTCCAGCTTCACTTCATTCATATAGAGGACGCCCCGATCATCATGCGACGTTTGGCCGCGGTGGGGATCACCACCCGCGAAGCCTGCGGCAATTCTGTCCGCAACGTCACCGCCTGCCCCCTGGCCGGCATCTGCCGTACCCAGGCTTTTGACGTCACCCCCTATTCCAAGGCCATTTTCAAGTTCATGCTTGGCCATCCCGACGCGCAGGACTTTGGCCGTAAATTTAAGATCGCCTTCTCGGGCTGCGAGGGTGAGGCCTGCGGTCTGGTGAATATGCACGACATGGGTTTTATCGCCAAGACGGTCAACGGCAAGGCCAAACCGGCTTTTGATGTTTACGTCGGCGGCGGTTTGGGGCCGGTGCCTTATAACGCCAAGCTCCTCTTTGAGAACCACCCGGTGGAGGAAATGCTTCCGGTCACCCAGGCGGTGGCCCGAGTTTACGGCCGGTTGGGGGAAAAGAAGATCCGCGGGATGGCCCGCATCAAGTTCCTGGTCGCAAAATTAGGGATCGATGAGTTCCGCAAGTTGATCGTGGAAGAGCGCAAGATCCTTCCTAAAGACGCTCGTTGGACAAGCCTGAT
>CAYXYA010000339.1:642-2818 GCA_964469185.1 uncultured bacterium
TGATCGAGGACTGCTTGAAAGAAGGGGAAGCCGCTGCTAAAAAGCCTTCCGAACTCAAGGCCGGTTCTTATCCCAAGGGTTTCTTGGAATGGAAAAAGACCAACGCTTATCAACAGATACAGCCGGGTTACGCCACGGTTTACGTGAAAGTTCCCCTAGGCGACCTGACGGCGGCTCAATTACGGGGTTTGGCCGTTTTGGCCCGTAAGTATGTGAAGGAAACTATCCGCACCTCGGTCGATCAGAACCTCCTCTTCCGCTGGGTCAGCGAGTCGGACCTGCCCGCTTTTTATGAGGCCTTGGCGCCATTGGGTCTTAACCAGGCGAACGCCAATACGATCTCGGATATCACTTCTTGCCCCGGTACGGATACTTGCAAGCTGGGGATATCGGCCTCGCGCGGTTTGGCTAGGGAACTTTCGGGTCATCTCGACAAAGTCATGGAAACTCTTCCTGAAGAAGTGAAGAACCTCAAGATCAAGGTCAGCGGCTGTCCCAATTCCTGCGGCCAGCATCCTCTTTCGGACCTGGGTTTTTACGGTGTTTCCCGCAAGGCCGGTTCCTATACCGTGCCGCATTTCCAGGTGGTCATCGGCGGTCAATGGTCCAATAACGGCGGGTCCTACGGTATGGCGGTCGCGGCGGTCCCGTCCAAGCGCATTCCCCAAGTCGTTGAGCGTCTCACGGGCAAGTATATGAAAGAACGCCAAAAGGATGAGAATTTCCAAAAGTTCATCGCCCGCGTCGGAAAGGTCGAGATCAAGAGTCTGCTTCAAGACCTGACCGTCATTCCTTCGCACGATGTCGAGCCTTCGCTTTTCAGCGACTGGGGCGACCCGCGCGAATACACCATCGCCGATATCGGCAAAGGCGAATGCGCCGGTGAAGTGGTGAATCCTTATGAGTTCTCCCTGACCGCCGCTGAGAGCAAGGTGTTCGAGGCCCAGCTTCGATTGGACGCGAAAGACTTCAAGGGAGCGGTGGCCTTGGCTTATGAGTCCCTCATTTTCTCCGCGCAAGCGGTGCTTCGCACGGCTAACCGCGAGTACACGGGTGACGCTGCCGCGACAGTCGCTGATTTTAAAAAGCAATTCTTCGAAACGGGTGAGTTCGTCAAGCATGTGAACAACACCCAATTCGCCGCTTTCTTATTCAAGGCGCATGACAACCCCTTGTCCAATCCCAATCCGGACGAGGCTCATCGCCGGGTCGAAGAAGCCCAGTTATATATGGAAGCGGTTCACAGCTATGTCGCCAACGCATCGCCGGCTCCGGCCCCGATGCCGGGAAAGTAAGGGAACACCCATGGACCTTCACAAGACCAACGTCAAGTTCTTCGCTGAAAAAGGAAACGACCTTCCTCTCCAAGATTTCATTCCCGTGTTCCACCGCTGGATCCAACAGGACAAGCTGGAGGGGATGCTGGTGGATGTGGCCGAGTACACCCATGTGCATCAAGGACCGGGCGTGCTTTTGATCGCTCACGAGGCCAACTACAGCGTGGATGAGACCGATGGCAAGAGGGGTTTTCTTTACGCCCAAAAGAGGATGCCGGAAAAGAAGGCCGAGGAGCATTTGAAGACATCGTTCCGCCGGGCTCTGCAAGCGGCTTCCTGGTTAGAAAAAGAAGTTGAGTTCAACGGGGAGCTGAAATTTTCCACGACTAATTTTCATGTTTCGCTCAATGACCGGGCTTCGGCCCCGCCGGGTTCCGCTTCCCAAACGGAGCTGGAAAAGCATTTAAAACCATTCCTCGATTCCCTTTATGGGGCAGGGGCTTATAGCTTGTCGCCGGAAAAAGACGCTAAAAAATTAGTGGGGTTCGAGGTCAAGGGGAACAATAATATCCCTGTTGAGGATTTGGTAAAAAAATTAATTTAGTGGTCGCGTGATTTGAATTCCAAAAGGACCGGCTTTCGAGCTGGTCTTTTTTATTTTAGCGTGTGATTTTTTGAATCGGGATTGCGGCAATGGTGCGGTTGCCTTCCATCTTCACGGCTTTTCGGTAGGATTCTCCGGCTTTTTTCTTATTCCCTGCCGTTAAGTATCGATCTCCCAACTCGTGGTTGAAATAGGCGCTAGGGTAGCTTTTCACGCTGACCTTATGAATGAGGTCGATCAAGGCATTTGGATCCGAACCGGCATACTGTGAGATCAATTTCTCTCCATAAACCGT
>CAYXYA010000340.1:0-2810 GCA_964469185.1 uncultured bacterium
CTCGGAGGCGTAGGTGTCCAAGTAATGGTCGCGGATGGCCGCTTCCGGGCCATAGGTAGTGGCGATGTGGTAGGCAAGCTCATCGGGGTAGATATTGACGATTCCCTGCCTAAGTGTTTGATGAATGAGAGCCTGGGAATAAACGCCTTTGACCAAATGGAGGTTCATCACCTTTTCAACTTGGGTGGGGTTGAGTTGCAATAAACCCTTGGCGTGGTCAATGTCATCGCCCACGAGCTTCAAGAGGATTTTGGTGGATGTGTTCTTGAGGATGGCTTCCACGCCTTTGACCCCGAAAAATTCGCCTATTTCCTGTGTGGCGAAAATGGGTTGAAGCCTCAAATGACGGGCGGTCTTGGCGATTCGAAGAAGGAAGGCCAACCCCGCAGGATATTGGGCCAAGTACCAGCATTCGTCCATCGCAAGTTGAGAAAGGCGGTTTAGCTCCTTGTTTTCTTTAGCCTTGGACAAACAGTAGTTTGAGATGGTAAAAACGGCGAGGCCGACGGCCTTCTTGTCGTTGTCGCTGATGCCTGAAGTATCAAAGACAATAAAAGAGTTGTCCGCCTTGACGGTGGACTCCCTGTCGGTCAAATTGGCGTACATCCCTTTGCCGGTATAGAGCTTCAAAACTTCCGCCTGTTTGCGGCAGATGTATTGGAATTGGACGGGCACCGTTTTGTCATCAGCCTGTTTTATGAGAGTTTCTTTTAAATCCGACAACAGGGGCACACGGTTTTCCTTGATGCAGTTGCGGTAAGTTTCCTTGACCGCTTCCTGCAAAAGGGCTTTGTCCAGTTCCTCGGCTTCCTCGATACGGTTTTCCTTGATGTTGGCTAAAACCACGCCCAGGTACATGATGATCGAGGCGATATGGTCCGGGTCGATTTCACCGTCTAGCGCCTTTATCTCCTCTTTGGGGTAATCAAAAATGTTCAAGTGGTGGTGGCTGTCCAGGTCGTAGTTCAGGTACCGTCCCCCGGCCAAACGGCAAAGGGTCTTATAAGACTGCGACTTGTCGATAATCATGACGTAGGGGTTTTGGGGCAGGTTCTTGATGATGAGTTGGTTGATGGTGAAGGATTTACCCGTGCCCGATGACCCCACAACCAGCACGTTCCAGTTCTCAGTTTCCCTCCCCCACAAATCCAAATGAACCATTTCTCCGGAGAGAGTTTTTCCGATAGGGACGCCTTCCATATCCGCCAAAGGTTCGGACATACACGGAACCGCGTTGGCGATGACGGCGGTGGCTTGTAGGTGCTCATGGTTGGCGGCATCCGTAGCCTGAGGCAGGGTCGATAGGAAAAGCCGTTTCTGCTCGGCATAACCAGAGAGGGGATGGACGTTGGTGAACATCCTCGACAAGGACTCATAACTCGACTTGAGCTTTGTTTCGCTATCGGAAAACAGGCTGATGTAGAGGGAAAACTTGGCAAGGAATGTTTTCCGCTCCGAAACGAGTGACAGGACGCTTTGGCGGTATTCAAGCGCCGTCTGGGCCTCGAAATTCAGGACGTTCTTCCTCTTCCACAAAGCCCCTTGATCGGCTTGAATCTGCTTTTCCACGATGGATTGGGCGCGGAACAAATCCACACCCTTGACGAAGAGCGATACCTTGAAATCATCCGTCTGCTCGTAAAGCTGTTGGAAGAAAAGGTTTTGCTCGTTGAAAGAGGGGAATTCGGTCACATAGAGGGTTTTCCCATAGGTCGGCCCCACCTTGAAAAAAGTCGGGTCGCTGAAATCCCAAGGGAGGGTCACCAGCATTTCCCGGAGCTGTTGGAGACCTAACCCGCCTCCCGAAAAACCCGACGCCTTCTTGAACCTTTCCGGGTTCCCCTCGAACCTTTGAAGGGATAGTTCCTCATATAAGAGGGCGTAGATTTCTTCTTCGGTCGCCTCCTCTGGTTCCATGCCCACCATGTTGAGTTGGGAAACCCAGGATTTTCCCCGCCGCAGGATTTCCTCCATCTGGGAGGGTTCCCCTCCTTTCCTATTTTTATTCTTGGAATTCGTGAAGGGAGGCACCGTAAAAAGGATGTAGGAATGGTATCGGCAAATTCTCTCCTCCTGGTAAAACCGCTTCAACCAATGCCGTAAAAAATCCGGGTACTGGTTTCTAAAAACTTCCGGCGCATCCTCATGGATTCTTTTATCAAAACGGCCTATGACCGTTTCCACGTCCGCTAAAACCCTTTTGGTGAGGATCTGGACCTCCTCCCCATTCCTCAAATCGGCAAAAACAGCGTCCAGTTTCCTTATCTTTTCCTCAAGGACTTCCGGGTCCTCCATGGACGGGGCCAACCCGCCGGACAGTTTGAAAACACAGACGTACTGGTCTGGATTCCTCAAAAAAAGGTATCCAGGCCCAACGGCCCTGATCCGAAGCAAACCCGCCACGGGGGCCTTCGGCCCTTTTACTTTAAAAAAATCCATCATGTCCCCACTTCACTTTCTTCCCCACCGGGGAAATACTTTTTGGGCTCGTGGTTGTATCGAAATAGGTTTTCAAGGTGTTTCTCCGGCCAAAAGCTCTTGATGACGAAATAAACGGTGGCGATGATTAGCCCAGAAAAGAAAAGGATGAGCGCCCCTTCCAGTCCCAAATAAACGAAAAACAACAGGAACGCGAAAGCGTCAGCAATAAAGAAAAACATCAGTTTGTGGAAGTCGGACGAGTAAAAAAGCCCCCACATCTTGGATTCCTTCTCAAGTGGTATCGCCATTTACGCCGTTCCCTTTCCCTGGTTTCCGCCGCCTTGTCCCCGTCCAGAGACAGCGCTCGCAGGAGGTGGGCGTAGAGCGGG
>CAYXYA010000341.1:0-578 GCA_964469185.1 uncultured bacterium
CCTTGGGGTTAAGCGTGGGCAAGTTCTTTCTTTCGGTGTGCATGCGAAACGTTTATTCGTAAACCAAGGGTTTCAAGAATCTTGTTCAAATTCTCCCAACGGGGATTACCTTTATCAGAAAACATTGTGTATACACCTTTAGGTGACACATGAATTGCCTTGGCGAGCTTGGGAACACCGCCCGTTGCTTCAACGCAATTTTCAAGGACGGCCAAAAGAATATGTGGGTCACCATCCTTTAAAGCGGTATTAATATAACCAACCCGATAATTTGGGTCTTTCAACCTTTCAATAAGGTCATCGTGATAGCTAACGGATCTGCTTCCCATGAAAACTTTAGCTTTCTTAGTTTTATTTCCCATGAGCATGGGGCCTTAAGTCCTTGTCGGAAACCCATTGCCCTGTTTTTTCCGCATGCTTAACGGCACGATCAATCTTCGCGGCGGTTTTGGCATCAGGCCTAGTAAGTTTAAGGCCCATATGTTCCACCACGACCTTGGTTATCTTATCGGCCAAGACCTGGGCTTTGCCGCCCATTTCACGGGCGATTTTTTCCCTTAAGGCGTCCTCAATAAAGC
>CAYXYA010000341.1:588-2799 GCA_964469185.1 uncultured bacterium
TAAGTTGTAGACATGGTTACTTCCCTCTTTTCTTTTGCAATTCAAAACGATAAATCCAAATCACCTTTTCCGATGCTTCATACTTTCCCGCCAAAACGACAAATTGGTCGTTCTCGGTTTTAAACCTGATAATTCCATTCTTATCCCTCAAGTAAAACTACTTTTTGGGCGGCCAATCCTTTAAAGCCTCGAGCCGTTGGTCGATCAAAACCCGGAGGTTTTCGTTGTCATCGTATATCAGCTTATAATTTTTGGCGGCATCAACCGTCCACTTGATCTGTATCATTTCTCACCCTGATTGTATTCTTTTTGTGTTCTTTTTTCAACCCGTTGGCAGCATATTCAATCTTTATTCTCGACGGGTGTAAAGCCTTGTTCTTTGATGTTTCCCAACCATGTCCTCAAAAAGTCGTTCTGTCCAAAGAATTGTTTTGGGTCAGTATTCCCTTCCGGGTAAACCTCGCAATAAATACTGGCATCTTGGTAATGGCATGCGTGCGCGGTTTTATTCTCAGGGTTGATCTTAATTTCCATATCCGGGTCAGGTACTAAGTCCCCGTTCTGCTCGTAATAATGGGTCATTGAAATGCGGTTCTTATAAAGACATTCCAGGCTTAAATCCATAAAACCACCGGCCTTAAATTTCATCGTTCGGCCTGAACGGTTGGCCCATTCGCCGATGTCTTTTCCAACCAATTCGCTTAAAGCCTTGTAATTCGCTTCGGGTATCTTTGTTTCCATAACAACTCCTTTGATTTTTACCTCGGGAACAGCCCTCCGGGGGCGGCCCTCACGAAAAGGCCACGCGTAGCGGGGCGGTGGGGCCGACACCGAGGGCAAAGGTGGCAAGGAAGGGAAGCCAAAGCGACCCGGACGGAGCCAGTTGTAGTTTTTGAGGCAGGGAAGTTTGTGCGAAAGCCGAAGGCGGCAGCAAAACCCGTAGGCCGATGCCGGCAGGATCCGACCGACGGCCAGGAGGGATGCCGGTTGAGGGTGAAGGGCGGCCAACAGCCGCTTACCGGGCGAGAAAAATTTCAGGAATGGGGAAGTGCTTCGAGAGGATAAAAAAGCTGGTTTTGAGAGGGAAGAGGTCAGAGTAGCTGTGGTTTTGAGAAGACCTAAGAAAACGCCCTTAAAATGTAAATTCGATTAAAAGCCTGTAAAAACGAAGAAGGGAATAGGGAAGGGGATTGGGACATCAATAAGGTTCTCGACAAGAAGTAAACTAAGTTTAGTCCGATCCGGGGTAGGGGACAACAGGGGAGCAAAGGCGGTCTTCCAAGGGGTCTGGGGCATCGCCCCGGTAGGAATGGGGTGGGGAAGTATCACCCCGCCTTGCCCACGGGGCAAGCGGGGAAGACTTCCCAAGGGGAAAGGCCAAAAGGGAAGCGGAAACCAGGGGTAGCCCAAAAACTAAACTTAGTTTAGTTTTGCCCCCCCAGAGAGGCAGGGAAGGGAACCACTGATTCCCTATTTCCCCACCTGAGGAAAGTCCTTAGAAATTATCGCTTCCGGGTCATATTCAAGAATCCAATCCTTGGCGATCTGATACAGCGTTTCACAGCAAACAGTGAATTCCAAATAGGTCCTGGGGTGGAGATCCTTGCTGTCCCGTAATTCATCAAAAAGAACCCTACACCCGTTGTCCACCGGACAACCCAAATTTTCAATCACAGGGATCACGTCCACCGCGTCTTTAATTAGTATCTTTGACCAGAATCTCATTGGGCCTCCTTTGCCTTAACCAAGCCTGTTACTTTTTGAAACTACTATAAGTAGAATTATAGAAGTTATATCCAAGCCTAAAATTTAGGCCTTTGCATGTCTATATAAGGAAGGGTAGTCAGGTGAAATTAAACTAAGTTTACTTCCCCGCCTCAAGGAAAAAACCACAGGGTGGTTTTTCTTTTTCTTCACATAAATTCAAATTCTAAAAAACATTAACGGGGTGGACGCGAGCGCCCGCCCCCGCTACTTCGTCCAGCAGAACTCGTAAGAGTGATGCAGAAGGAGCGGGGGCGGGCGCTCGCGTCCACCCATTTTTCGTTAATTCACAATGCTATTTGAATATAAAAGTGTTGATACGCCAATACTGTTTAAACTAAGTTTAGTTAGGCCCAATCGTCTCAAAGGCCTTTAAAAATGAGGTTTTCTCGGCTTTTTCAAAATGACTGAAAGCCCATTTTGATTCCTTCAATGAACTTCGTTTTA
>CAYXYA010000342.1:0-2791 GCA_964469185.1 uncultured bacterium
AGAATCGCTTATCACACAGGCCAGATCTTTATAGTGGACGGTGACCAGAGGATTTCCATCTCCCCCGATCCCTAGAGGCCCAAAGTTCTGGGGCTCTTCCGCCTGAATGACGCAGTACATGTATTTGCGTTTGCTCATCATTGTCTTGTCACACCTGAAGGTTCATCCCGGTAAAACTGTAAGGCGGCAAAGGGCCGCTGTACTTAAAGTCCAACCGTCCGTTGTGCCGTTCCCCCAGACTTTTCAGTGTCCGTTCAAACTTGGAAAAGTCGCTCTTGCGAATCAAGAAAGCGGCGTTTAAAACCATCGTGTCTCCGATAGTAGAACCTAGACTGGCCTCCACCGCCGCACGCTTCAAGACTTTCATCAACTCTTGAACCTCGCGCTTGCGTTTCTCGTCTAACGCTGCGGCGACCATTTCTCCGAGCTGAATCCGGTCCTGATAAGTTCCCTCCGGCGGCTTGGCCGCAATCTCCCGGCGGTAATGCGCGATGGCGGCATGTTCCTTGACGATCTCCTGAGCGGCGGCCTCCAGGCTTTTCCAAAAGGCTTTGACTCCTACCTCGACCCGACCGTGAAGTCTGCGTAAGGCAAGCTTTATCCGGTTGCGGTGGCGCAATAGCAGCCTCACCACATCGGCCTCCGAAGGCGCCACAGTCCCGAACTCAATTGGGAGAACGGTGAAGCGCTGCATGATCATCTCCAAAACCCGCTCATGAGCCAGGCAGTGTTCGGTGTCGGCCTTGATTTGGACATCCGCCGGATAATGGCTGACACAGGCGGCCACATCCCGATGATGCACGGTGTATATTTGGGGATTGCCTCCGGGCATCCCCATTGGCCCGAACTCAATCCGCTTAGCCGACTCAACAATCCCATAGAGGTATCTGCCCTCATCAGTCATTTAAACCCACTCCAGATGCTCCTTGTAGCCCAATTCCTTTTCCACGAGAAGGATCGTCTCGGGGAGAATTTCTTTATCAAACTTTTCGCCGCATTGATGAAAGAAAAGCTCCAAGAGTTTTCCGGCCGCCGAAAGAGCTTTAAAATGCTCTAGGGCTTCTTCTGAATCCGCGGTCTGATTCGCGTCTTGCGCCGCTTCGTACGACGCGGCGGCAGGCAGACGATCCGGGTGGCACTTAAAGAGAAGCTTGCGGTACCGCTCGGTGAATTCTTCTTGGGTGAACGTCTCCCCCAGCCCCAAAATCTGCCTGGCTTCATCCAACAGTGTGGGTGTGACCGCTTTTATCTCGCAGCCAGTGAAGCTGTAGGGCGGGAGAGGCCCCACATATTTAAAATGGACCGCATCCTGAAAGGACTCCCCTAAAGAAACGAGTTTTTTCTCAAAGGCCTCGACACTCCCCTCCTCTACGAAAAAGGCCCTATTCATAAAGAGTTCCTGCTCCCGCTTCATGGGCAATGGCGCCGACTCCAAACTCACTTCACAGAGGGTCTCCTTGATCTTTTGGCGGCAAACTTCCGCGTACTTGGCCACTGCGCTTGCGACAAGCTTTCCAACGGCAATTCGATCCTCCATAGAGGCAAGAGATCCCTGGGTCGCCAAACGCTCCTTGAAGGCCTTGATCTCCGGATCGGCCTCAGCGATCCTGGAATAAGCCACTTGCGGATTCCAGCGGGCCTCCACATCCAACTCCGCCTTTCCTTTAAGGCGTTCGAAAACCTCATCCATAAAACCACTTAAAGTTTTTAACAGGCTTCCTACCTCCTCCTTGGATCCGGCGACTGTTCCAAACCGTATGGGCAACACCGTCCCCACCGACATAAGATTTGAAAGAACGGAGAAATGATCTATGAGAGCTTCCTGTGTGGCCTCAAACTTCTCCAAGTGCGTCGCTTGAGCGACTGCGCCTAATTTATTCTTCACGATCACCTGAATGGGTCGCCCCGGAAACAACGTCGAAGGATTTATTTTAGCGGCCTCTTCACCCGGCATGATTCCATAAATGTAGAGATCACTCATGCTTCAAGTCCTCCCTTGTAAAGAAAAGATCAGTCCGTACTTCTTCAACCGATTCCGAAGGGCAAACCGGCTGATCCCGAGAAAACGAGCGGCCTCCGACTGATTTCCATTGGAACGCTTTAACGCTTCCTCGATCATTTGACGCTCCATTTCAGCAATGGAGAAACCGTCAAACAAAGAAGCGGCCTTGATTTTTCCGCCCGAGGCGGATCCGCCTTTGGCGGACAGCGCTTCCTGGACCGCATAAACGACTTTTTCCACATGAATCTTGGGAAAACCACCGTCCCCATTTGATGCGGTCTTGAGTTTTTCTAAAAGGGCCGACGTGTTCACCGGAGCCACCACAAGAAGATCGAGCCGCTCTGATTTCATCTGGGCCATGAAGTGAACACCTCTCATCCCTTCCATGTTGCTTCCCAAAAAGACCAGATCCGGGCGGCTCTGCCGCGTTTCGGAAAGAGCCTCGGTTTCATCTTTAGCCGAAAAGATTTGAAATCCTTCTTTTTTAAAAACTTCGCTCCAAAAACCGCTTAAAATGGGGTCCGATTCAATGAGAAGTATTTTCTGCATTCGTCGCCCTTTCAAAGTGTTTTTTTTGAATCTTGAGCTTCTTGGCTTCGCCTTTTTGCGATTCGACGCATTCCCGAATCGCCTCCATGGTAGCCAGACGGCAAAGGTTCTCGATCTGGGCGCCGCTTACCCCCGGGGTCTCTTTGGCCAAGCTATTCAAGTCCACGTCTTCGGCGAGTGGTTTACCTTTCAGGTGCACTTTAAAGCTCGCCTGCCTGGCTTTGAGATCAGGTAACGGCG
>CAYXYA010000343.1:0-2778 GCA_964469185.1 uncultured bacterium
TGTCGTTCACCGGCGGGCAGGTGGGTTGAACGATGAAAATATCGCGGCCCCGAACGTCCTCGTTGATCTTGACTCGGGTCTCACCCTCGGAAAAACGGCTGACCTCCAGGTCGCCCAGAGGAACTTTCAGCGCCTCACAAATTTTCTTGGCCAACTCGGGATTGGCCGAACCGCAGAAAATTTTCAAGCCATTGGGTGACGTGCCTTTTGGATTCATGCTGGTTCCTTGGTGATGAGAATGATCCGACGCTGAGAGTCATCCCACGAGGGCGGAGAAAAATATGGCGGGGCGAAGAAAGTTTAACCGAAAAACAGGGAATTTTGAAATTTTATATGGTCCCGAGCGGTTATTTCTTTCGGATCGGTTTGGCCGGAACACCCACGACCAGACTTCGCCAACATTGATCAGCTTGATAACATGACGAAGTCAGCCTACCGAAGCCTTGGCGAAGGTAGGCCGCCAATTTGGCTACGTCTGGCATGCCGTCTCTATTTTTTCTTCCGCATAACCCGCGCCGGCACTCCCGCGACCGTCGTTCCCGCAGATACATTACGCGTCACCACCGCGCCCGCGCCGACGACCGCCCGTGCGCCGATCTTCACTGGAGCCACCAGGGTGGCGTTACTGCCGAGGAAAACCTTGTCGCCGATCACACAACGATACTTGTTTTTGCCGTCATAGTTGGCGAAGACACACCCCGCGCCGACGTTCACGTCCCGGCCCAGCTTAGCGTCGCCAATATAGGAGAAATGACCCGCCCTCACACCGTTCCCGATCTGGGCGGTTTTGATCTCGGTATACGACCCTATATGAACGTTCTTATCCAAAACACTGCCGCCCCGAATATGCGCGAAGGGCCCTGCGTCGCAGCCATCACCCAGACGGCTGTCAGAGATACGGGAAGACTTGATCACAACGCCTCTTCCTAGTTTCGCCGAAAACAGACGGCTTCCGGACTCGATCCGGCAGTTTTCGTCAATGACCGTCCCGCCCAGAAGCTGGACATGACCCTCGATCACGGTTTCACGCCCGATGGATACCGCCGCGTCGATCTCGATGGTTTGAGGGTCCAAGAAGGTCACTCCACGCCGCTGATGTTCCTCGACACGCCTTGAGTTCAAATGCCGATGGGCCTCCGCCAATTGGGCCCGGTCATTGACGCCGAGAACTTCCGCGGGATCGGGAACCACTAAGGCATGGACCTTTTCGCCTTGGTTCAAGATCGAGTGGACCGTATCGGTCAGGTAAAACTCTTTCTTGGCATTATTGGATTTCAAAGCCTTGAGAGCCTGGACCAATGGCCTTGCTTTGAAGATATAGAGGCCCGCGTTGATCTCATGGATCGCACGTTCTTCCCCGGTCGCGTCTTTCTCTTCCACGATCTTCACCACATCCCCTGAATGGTCGCGCACGATCCGCCCATAGCCGAAAGGATCCTGGACTTGCGCGGTCAAAAGAGCCGCGGCCCCGCCTTGAAGAAGATGGAACTGACGCAGGGCCTGCACCGTTTGGGGTCGGGTCAAGCAGGCGTCCCCGGACAGGATCGCGACGTTTCCTTTAAAGGACTTGATGAAAGGAAGGACCTGCTGGACCGCGTGGCCCGTGCCCAGACGTTGTTTTTGGATGACGGGGATCGTCCTCTTTCCGATATGGCGGATGACCGCGTCAGCGTGGGAGCCCACCACCGCGTAGATCTTCTGGGGACGGAGCGCCTCGGCGTTTTGAAGAGCGTAATCGATCATGGGCTGGCCGGCCACATCGTGCAGGACCTTGGGAGTCTTGGAATTCATGCGGGTTCCCTCGCCCGCCGCCAGGATGATCACCACCAAAGGATTGGCCAACTTGTCCTCCGAGTCACGATATGAAACCGGACCCTATGATAAACGAGAATCAGGGATTTGGGTTCGGGGTTTTCAGGACCAAAAGCAGGTCCGGGATAGGTGTTTTTCGTCCAGCGGGCGACGGACGCAAACGGTAAATAGCCTGGAGACCCGATAGGTAAAGTAAGTCGGTCCGGCGTTGGATCAAATTGTCCAGTTTTTTCCATTCCGCGGGTTGAAGCGGATAATAAGAGACGTATTGCTCCGCCAAACGTCTTCCTTCTTCGCCCGAAACCACCAACTCGTCGATCCCCATTTGCCTGAGCCTTTTATAGATACTCTCCTCGTCTTTTTCCCTGCGCGCCAAAACCGCCAGGACCTGGTCGTCAAACACACTATTCGCGTAAAAGTCCCGGGGATAATAAAGGCTTCGTGCGTCCCCCACGATGAGCACCCGATCCTCGGGCGGACAAAAGGTCCCGACCAAGCGGGTCAGACCGTAATAGGACCCGGTCTGATGATTAGTAGAAAGATATTCTTCTCTCGTCTGAACTCCGAACCAGATGCGATCGGTGTTGAAGTAACCGACGCTTAGGTGGACCAAGATAAAAAGGTTTATGATCGCGAACGCAAAGACATATCCATTCCAAAACTTCGCCCAACTCGCATCCCGCAGATCTTCGAGGACAAAACTCATGGCGGTGAATCCCAGTAGGAATGCTGGAATGAGAAGTCTTGGTTGGTAGGACACGATAGATCCCACAAATAGATAAAGTCCTGTAGCGGCGAGGAGATATTTCGTCACGGGTCTGCGGGCGGCCGGCATGAAAAGAAAAGGTAGGAAACCGAAGAACATCGGACCGATGGCGACATTGAACACTTCGTGAAAAACCCGGCTCGCCCAAGGAAATAAGCCATTCCATAGATGAATGACCGAAGCATGGTCGTTCAAGAGCG
>CAYXYA010000344.1:0-2773 GCA_964469185.1 uncultured bacterium
CCATTCATATGAAGGCCTCGCCACTTTCGACGCCGATACCAAGAACATGAAGATGCGATCGACGCCGATGAACTCGCCGATGAGCCGGATCGCCTCGTTGATACTCTCATCTATCTTTTCGGGGTCTAAATTGATGAACCGGGACGAAAGGGTCATGATCAACTTCTCGAATTTATCGCTTTGCAGTAAAGCATGGGCCATCTTCTTTTTTTCAGTGACATCACGAACGATGGAAACAAGCCGGGTCTTGCCCTCTTCCGGAATGGGGGTCAGGGTCATCTCCAGATGAGCCAGGTTCCCGTTCTTCAGCTGGATGGTGACATCGGTTTGGGGGCAGATCTTTTTATTTTTCGCGCAAGAGGTGAAATAGGACTCGACCGCCTTTCTTTTATCCTCGGTGACGAGGGTGAAAAACGATCCTAAGGCGGTGAGTTCATCTTCGTTGTAACCGGTGATCTTGGTAAAAGCGTCGTTGGAGTAAACGATACGGGGGAGCTCGAACATCACAACTCCTTCCCCCAAGGAGTTAATGGCTTTGAGAAGGACATCATCGAGGAAGTTTTGAAGAAGATTCGGAACGTTCAATTCGCATCCTTTAATTGAAGGCATTCAATTGCGGATGAACTCATCATACATCTAAGGGTTCCTAAATTCGATGATTAGAAAACCCTGATACGGAACGCTTATTTAGGTCAAACCTTAATGAAAATAGTCCGGTTCCTGGCCCGGCTTCCACTTGATATTGCACCCGATCCCCGGTTTTTGATCCTCGGAGATCTTCTTCCCCGCTAGCGCTGAATCCAAAGCCGCGCGAAGATCCTTTCCCGTGACCGGGACATCACTTTTCGGACGGCTATCATCGAGCTGTCCGCGATAGATCAATTGTCGAGCCTGATCGAAAAGATAAAACTCGGGAGTGCAAGCCGCCATGAAATCTTTGGCGACGTTCTGAGTTTCATCGTGGCAAATGGGGAAATTGAACTTCAACGCGAGGGCCATTTTTTTCAAATTCTCAGGCGAATCCTGCGGGTAATTTTGAGCGTCATTCGAGCTGATGGCGACGATGCCGACCCTCTTGGGAGAATAATCCGTGCCCAATCGGCTCAACTCATCCTGCACATGTTTGACATATGGACAATGTTCGCACATGAACATCACCAGGAGTAATTTCTCGCTCTTGAAGGTGGATGGTGTTATGAGACGGTTGGAAACGACGTCCATCAGTTCAAAATCAGGGAGCTTCGTTCCCAGCGGAAGCATGTTGGAAGGTGTAACCGCCATAAGTCCTCCTATCTTTTTTTGGAGCCTAACTCATCCGATTGTTGGGAGACTTCGACTTGATCCGTCACGTTCTCCTGGGGCACGGGCGTCAAATCTTTTGATTTGGCATGACTTTTTTTCGATCTGCCGCTTCCGTGTTTCACACGGGTCAGTTTCAGTTTTGGCGAATGGGACTTTTTTCCCTTGGTCGTATCGGGATCGGGGTCTTGAGCGAGGGCAGAAAGGACCGGAGCCATGACCATAAAGAATATAAAAAGACAGGAAGAAATGCGTCTCATTTCTGACCTCGATGGATATTGACCTGGATTTATTTTATATCGAACCTGACGTGAAAACCAATAAGCGTTTGGTGAGTCGTCCGGGATTCGAACCCGGGACACCCGCATTAAAAGTGCGGTGCTCTACCAACTGAGCTAACGACTCGCCCAACGCTTGAGGAAGGTTCAGAAAATATACTTTTTGAGGTGAAATTGCAAAGTAAAAGATCAGCTTTTCTGGAAAATTTGAGCTCTGTCTTGACCGACTGAAACCCATTTGATCGGTACTTGAATGGCCTTCTCGATCTCATCCAGATAATGGCGCGCCTCGATGGGCAAATCCCTAAGAGATTCCGCGCGGGACAGATCCCTATCCCACCCTTTCATTTCTTTATAGACGGGTTTGCAGCGTGAGAGGTCGTGAAGGCCGGCCGGAAAATCGTCGCGGCGTTTCCCGTTCAATTGATAAGCGACACAAAGCTTGATCGATCTCAAAGAACTCAGAATGTCGATCTTGGTCATCAGGATGCCGGTGAAACCGTTGATCCGGCAGGCGTACTTGAGCGCGACCAGATCCATCCAACCGCAGCGGCGGGGACGCCCGGTTGTCGCGCCATATTCGCCGCCTCTTTTGCGGATCGTTTCACCGAAGGCTTCATCCATTTCAGCGACGAAGGGACCTTCCCCGACGCGGGTCGCGTAAGCTTTGGCCACTCCATAGATCTCATCCAACCATTTCGGTCCGATACCCAAGCCGGTGAAAACACCCCCGACACTCGCGCTCGAGGAAGTAACGTAAGGATAGGTCCCGAAGTCCACGTCCAAAAGCGTCCCCTGGGCGCCTTCGGCTAAAATATTCTCTCCAGCCATCAATCGAGCTTCCAAATATTTGGTCGTGTCCATCACCAGCGGCTTGAGTAGCGGCGACATTTTTAAATACTGGTCCGCGATCTTATCCGCGTTGACCGTTGGTTTTCCGTAGTAATTCTTCAATAAGAAATTCTTTTCTTTGACCACTTCCCTTATCTTTTGCCGAAAATACGACGGTTCCAAAAGGTCGACGACCTTCACACCGACACGCGCCATTTTGTCCATATAGGCCGGTCCGATGCCCCGGTTGGTCGTCCCGATCTTACCCGCGCCCTTTCGGGCCTCGGAAGCTCCGTCCAGCAGACGGTGATAAGGCATCAACAGGTGAGCCCGATCACTGATAATGAGCCGATCCCTGACTTGGA
>CAYXYA010000345.1:0-1159 GCA_964469185.1 uncultured bacterium
GTGGCGGGGCCATGATTTGCCTGGGGAAGAATGGGACGCGGCAAATGCTCAGCCCGATCCACCGCAGTATCCTCATGGCATCATTTGGGTCACTGAGAAATACACGGGTAAATGGGCGCCCGAAAAGACGAAGGCTAAGATAGGGCAAAAGAAAACAGGGCCCATTTTATGGTTTCAGCTCGTAGCTGAGATATTCAACATTCAAAACGCTCATCGCAGTAAAAATGTCGGTTTGAGAGCCGCTTCTGGAAATTCGACACGGATTTCGTTCGCTATCGAACAGGAATTGATCGAGTCGGAACTTTGGCCCAAGTTGTTCCACTTTTATAAATATCTTTGGATCCCTCACTGCCGAAAGTTATCACTTCCTCACGTCGATCCTGAATTTAAGGACGTTATATTTCCGGGAGATAAATATGTCGATAAACTCCCCGAAGATGAGGTGAATTATTGGCTTACCCATTTAAAAACCGATTATCACGTCAATTACTGGCTTAAAAGGTACGACGAAAAGCACATTAAAAAATAGGTCACTACTGGGAGCCATTATGTTGAAAAGAAAAAGCTTTCCTATCCTCGAATTCGACCCATCTCGAAAGGCCTTCTTTCATCCTGGCCCGCATTACTCCTATAAAGGTCGGAAATTCCATAATCGGGTAGTGGTTAATTTTTTCGCTGACGTCATCAAAAAACTTGTTCGAACGAAGAAAGCTAGGCTGATCGCGGTATTCCGCTCCGAAATGGGAGCCCATCCTGCTTATGAGGTGAAATTCAAAAGCAAAAAGCTTTCGGTGATCCACCCTGGCATCGGGTCAGCTATGGCCGCTGGATTTTTAGATGAGGCCATCGCCATGGGCGGTCGTAAGTTCGTCGTTTGTGGTGCTGCGGGAGCGCTTCGAAAAGATCTCGCGGTAGGACGTTTGATCGTACCTACCTCGGCTGTTAGGGATGAAGGCGCTTCTTACCACTATTTGCCCCCGGCCAGAGAAGTGAAACCCCATCCTCGTGCCGTAGCAGTCATTAAGAAAACCCTAAAGAAGAACGGTTATCTCTTTGTGACGGGAAAGACCTGGACCACAGATGGTCTTTACCGGGAAACTTACAACAAGGTGAATTTGCGCAAGAAGGAAAAATGTCTGACAGTCGAAATGGAATGTGC
>CAYXYA010000345.1:1169-2764 GCA_964469185.1 uncultured bacterium
TGGCTAAATTTAGGAAAGTTCAGTTGGGCCAAATTCTTTATAGCGGTGATGACTTAAGCGGTGATAAGCACGATAACCGTAATTGGGATAAGCATTCCATTCGCGAGAGGCTTTTCTGGTTGGCGGCAGAGGCTTGTGCCAACATGTAGTCTGGTTCATTTTGTGAAGCGTCGAACTTGTCCTCGGCGGGGAAGTGGAGTGGACTAGGGATCGGAGGAAGATCAATACCGTGTCACAGACTTATTATCCCATTATGAAAATCTTGAAGTTCCTTCCGAAGATTCCAATTGGCAGACCCTTTTTGGGAGCCATAGATGGTGGAAGTGGATCAGGGAAATCAACTCTAGCGACTGAATTGAAAAATTCGGGTCCGAATATCACCGTTGTTCACATGGATGACTTTTATGTCCCGGTATCAGATGAGGTTCTCTTGAATAGGAAACCGGCAGAGGACTATGAATCCTGTTTCGACTGGAAAAGAATGATAGACCAAGTTTTAAAACCTTTGCGTGATGGTAAAACCGCACGGTTTCAAAGCTTGGATTGGGGTTTGGGAGTCCTTCGTGAATGGAAAGAAGTTGCGCCGAACGGTATGGTTTTCATCGAGGGTGTTTACAGTCTTCGGCCTGAATTTCGATCTTATTTTGATTTCTCCATCTGGGTTGAAACCGAGGCCCAGCTTCGTCGTGATCGTATGATAGCTCGCAACCAAAACACGAAGGGGCAAATGGATTGTTGGCAAAGGGGTGAAGAGTGGTATCAGCGTTTTTTCTCCCCTGATAAAACCGCATCACTCGTGATTGACGGAAAAACAGGTGCAATTAAGTAAGAAGGCGGGAATTTAATTGAGTATGAATAGGCTGATCATTTTCGACCTCGATGGTGTGCTTCTCGACAGCGAAAAGCTTTACATGGATATGAATCAAAGATTTTTCAAAGAGTTGGGTGCGAATATCAGCATTGAGGAGCATCAGGCTTTTGTTGGAATTTCAGCCACTAAAATGTGGGCTTACATCAAAGAGAAGTCCAATTTGGCTCAAACCGTGGACCAACTTAAAGAATTGGAAAAAGAACTCAAATACAAAACGCTTTATGAAACGGATCTGATCCCATCGGAAGGGGTGATGGAGTTCTTGGAAAAACTGAAGGCTGGACAATATACGCTTGCCATTGCGTCCTCTGGACTCCGGAAGAACATCGAATTGATCCTTCGCAAATTGAAGGCCGAGAAATACTTTGAACTGATCGTCAGCGGCGAAGAGGTCGCGAAAGGGAAGCCTGAACCCGATATCTTTTTGAAAGTTTCCGATCACTTCGGAAAGAAACCCGGAGATTGTATCGTCATTGAAGATTCCACGAATGGGGTTACGGCTGCAAAGTCCGCGGGTATGGTTTGCTTTGGCTATTTCAATCCGAATTCCGGCAAGCAAGATTTGACGAAAGCCGACTTTGTTTTTGATTCTTTTAAAGGTTCAAATCTTTATCAACGAATGGGTTTTGGAAGTTAAGGGTTAAACTTGTCCATGGCGGGGAGTCAATGAATTTTAAAAAACCGACATCTCGATCGCTTCTTTGGCTAATGCCTTTGTCTCTGG
>CAYXYA010000346.1:0-2762 GCA_964469185.1 uncultured bacterium
TTCGACGACATCCACCTCAAGATCCTGCCGGATCACGACCTTTTCCGCCGTTACAGAGCGCGCCGTCACCGGCGGACCAGAGCGGTTTCGGGCGGTAAACCCCTGACTTCCCTGAGTGAGATCTCCATCGGCGACTGGACGGTGCATGTGGACAGCGGCATCTGTCTTTACCGCGGATTGACGCCCTTGACCGTCGACGGGAACACGAAGGAATACATCCAGCTGGAGTTCGCCGACAACGAGAAGATCTATCTGCCGACGGATCAAATCGAGTTGATCCAGCGCTATATCGGCAGCGAGGGTTCGCCGGTCCTTTCCAAGTTGAGCGGGGAACAGTGGACTCGCGCCAAGGCCAAGGTCAAACGGGAAGTGGAGGCCATCGCCCGTGAACTGATGGCCCTTTATTCCACCCGGCAAGTGCTCAAGAAAAAACATTTTCCGCAGGACACTCCCTGGCAGAACGAGTTCGAGGACGCTTTTCCCTACGAATTGACTCCCGGCCAATACACCTCGGTCCGGGATATTAAAATGGACATGGAATCGGACCGCGTTATGGACCGGTTGGTCTGCGGCGACGTGGGTTACGGTAAAACGGAGGTCGCCATGAGAGCGGCCTTCAAGGCGGTGCAGGACCACCGCCAGGTGGCGGTCTTGGTCCCTACGACTATCCTGGCCCAGCAGCACTTCAATACCTTCAAAGAACGGATGGCGGAATACCCTGTCGTGATCCACATGCTTTCGCGGTTCCGAAGCAAGTCGGAGATCAAGAAGAGTCTGGACCTGGCGAGGGAAGGCAAGGTCGACATCCTCATCGGTACTCACCGCCTCCTGGGCAAGGACGTGAAGTTCGCCAATCTGGGTCTTCTCGTGATCGATGAGGAGCATCGTTTTGGCGTTTCGCAAAAAGAAAAACTCAAGTCCCTCAAACACGATGTCGATGTGCTCACCCTGACCGCCACGCCTATTCCCCGGACGCTTCACATGTCGCTCTCCGGCATCCGTGAGATATCCGTCATCGATACTCCTCCCAAGAACCGCCGGTCGGTCCTGGCGCAGGTGTCGCCCCTGGATGACCGCCTAGTGGCGGAAGCGATCCGCCGCGAGATGAACCGCGAGGGCCAGGTCTTTTATGTCCACAACCACGTGAAAGATATCGAACGCATCGCGGACCGTCTGCACAAGCTGGTGCCGGAAGCCAAACTGGCGATCGCCCACGGTCAATTGACCGAACATGAGTTGGAGTCCGTCATGATGGATTTCGTGGATGGGGAGTATCACGTCTTGGTCTGCACTTCCATCATCGAGTCGGGGTTGGATATGCCCCACGTGAACACCCTCATCGTCGAAAGGTCTGACGCTTTCGGACTGGCCCAGCTTTATCAGCTCAAGGGCCGAGTGGGCCGAACTGACCGGCAGGCCTACGCTTACTTCTTTTATCCCCGCCATACGACGCTCCGGGAATTGGCCCAGAAGCGTTTGGAAGTCCTACAGGAATTTTCCGCCCTCGGTTCTGGAATGCACGTGGCCATGAAGGATATGGAGATCCGCGGCGCCGGGAACGTGCTCGGGGCGCAGCAGCATGGCAACATGGATTCCATCGGTTTCGACCTTTACAGCCGGATGCTTAGCCAGGAGATCGCCCACATGAAGGGTGAGGAGACGGCGGCGGACTTTACACCACTCCTCTCGCTCGGAGTGACCGCATTCTTTCCGAAGGATTACATCTCCGACGAGACGGTAAAGATCGAGTTTTACCGGCGGTTGGCGGAGATGAGCGAACCCGAACAACTGGTCCAGATCCAGGAAGAACTCATCGACCGGTTCGGTTCCTTACCCCTGGAAGCTTCCATGCTTTTAAAGGTCGCGGCATTCCGGCCCCAGGCCAAGAAGATGGGCATTCAGCGATTGGAAGCTCAGGGTGGATGGGTGAGACTGCAGTGGCATCCCGATCTGACGCCGGCGGGGGAGAAGGTGGAAAAGTGGTTCAAGCAATGGGCACCCGCCCGTATCCGGTTTTCCTCCCAAGACCCGAACTCCGTCTCTTTCCGGGTCACGAAGGGGGATGAGGGTCCTGAAAAGCAAATGGAATCCGTCCAAAAACTGTTCAATGATCTGGCGAAGGACTTATCCTAAAAATGCTTGGTAGAATGATGCGGTCATGAGGAACCCAATGGGAAAAATAAAAGTTGAATATCTAAATACCTCATCCTGGGTGAAAGTGGTTATTTTTTTGATGAGCCTGGGAGTGGGGATCGGAATTTGCGGGACGTCGGCGCCGACGGTGGATCCAGCCGCCGCTTGGAAGAAATATACCGAAACGGCCTTGGTCCGGCTCATCAGGGCTATCGAAATTCACAAAATAAAACATGGGGCTTATCCTGCCCAGCTTACGGACCTTTTAGCCGACGGTGTCAGATCCGAGGAGATCCACGATCTGATCACCGCGCCGGGCTACCCCAAAGACACTCCTCTTTATACGTATCAAGTACAGCCTGGCGGCAGGAACTACATGCTCTTCTCAAGAGGGGCCGACGCTCAGCCTTTGACCGCCGACGATCTGTTCCCGCCGCTGGATTCCTTGAGAGCTCATAAATTGGGTTATCTTCAAACGCGTAATCTCGCGGCGGAACAAAGCCAGCGGGCTGTTGTTTCCGATGCCGAGATCGTTTGGAGGACTCCCGCGCAAGGTTTGCAGGAATCCGCCAAGACCCAAAAACCGATCCTCTATGATTTTTGTGCCGAATGGTGCGGACCCTGCAAAA
>CAYXYA010000347.1:0-2732 GCA_964469185.1 uncultured bacterium
ATGACAACCCTTCGCTAGCTCCGGCTCCCATCAGGATATCATTTGTCTCCCGGTTTTTCAGGTTGGGCGCTGATCGGCGGCCGCGCTGCCGGGGGATAAGGACCCCGATAGGTAAAATCCTTCACATTCTTTGTCCAAACTTCCTTTCCGGAGGCGATATCCAGGACAAAGACACGCCAGGGGAAGTAAGCCACCAGCTTGCTACCGCAGAGTTGCGCTCTCGCCGGCCAGCTTTTGGCGGCCAGATGAGATATTTTTTTTCCGTTCTCGGTGGAATAAATATTCACGTCATAGAGGAAGGGGTCGATTTTATTGGGTATCTGGAACACACCCAGGACGTTCCGCTGGTCAGCGGAAATGACGATGCCGCAGCTGTTCCAAGGCGGATCGGCGAGTTTCAACTCGGGCAAGGTTTCTTCTCCCTTCCAACGGCGGAGAATGAGCTGATATTGATTGCCCTTCATTTCCATGGAGGTTTGGACCTTGACCTTACCCACCTCGAATGGCTCCGAATAGTAGCCGCCTTTCGGATTTTGAGTGAATTTCGGGCTGCCGTCAGGAATATCCCCCGGAAAAGAAATGAGTTTTGCGTTGTCCCAATCCACTTCGAACGCGCCGCGGGTTTCGCCGAAAGAGCCGGGAGCATATTTGCGATCGGGCATGTAGGCACCGCCGGGTGTGGGCCACCATTTGTTGACGTAAACCAGATAGTCGTGACCGTCCTTCGTGAAGGCGCTGAGATGAAAAGAACCGTTGATCCCTTCGCCCACGCAACCGATGGGTTTGCCGTCGGGCTCTGCTACTTTCTTCAATATTTCGCCCGACCACGCGTCCAAAATGGCGAGGCTGCATCCTGTTTTTCCATTCACGGCCGGAAGCTGTACCAAGAGCATGGCACCCCGCGCTAACAAAGGAACCGCGGCTTTCTTGGTATGCCAGAGCGACTTGCCGGTGGCGACATCCGCCGCTTCAAGCTCACCGAAGGCCCGGGTGTAATAAACCCGGGGATGTTTTCCGGTCTGGACGATCGCGCTTTGGTCGAGCTCGTAGGATTCGGGGATTTTTACATTGGGATTTTTGGCGAAAACGGAGGCAGATATTAAAAAAAGAATCGCACTCCAAAGGACTGGTTTCATGATCCACCTCGGGTTTTGAATCTACTTCATATAAGACCCCTGAAGGGGATAAAAAGTTCCCGTTTATATTTGGATAGATGAAAAGCGGGGCTAGAATGAGATGGGATTAGCATGACTATGGGTTTGAAAAGGAAAAACATGAAAATTTGGGGAATTGTATTGGCCTTAATGGTTTTATGCGTCGTGATAGTCCGCTCGACTCAAGATGTTTGGAAACGAGATATCTGGAAGATCAATGACACCGGGAAAAGATACACTTTCGTTTCGCGGGGCGAGAATCCTTATTTCGTCCTCAAGCCCGGTTTTGTCATGGAATATGAATCCGAGGACTCCCATTTGGTGGTCACGGTCCTATCGGAAACCAAGATGGTGGACGGCGTGGAAACTAGGATCGTGGAAG
This sequence comes from uncultured bacterium, assembly GCA_964469185.1. Taxonomy (GTDB): domain Bacteria; phylum Oederibacteriota; class Muellerivitia; order Muellerivitales; family Muellerivitaceae; genus CAYXYA01. Next base: position 1,537 of record CAYXYA010000347.1, read on the forward strand.
AACGGGAGACTCATCAAGGGAAATTGGAAGAGGTTTCCCGGAACTACTTCGCCATTTGTCAGGAAACCGGAGCGGTCTGTTATTTCGGCGAGGACGTAGACATGTTCAAGAACGGCAAGGTGACCGATCATGGTGGCAGCTGGCTTTCAGGAATTAAAGGAGCCAAGTACGGCGTCATGGTGCCAGGTCAGCCCGCGGTGGGACAAAAGTTCTATCAAGAAAACGCGGTCGGGGTCGCCCAAGACCACGCTGAAATATTGAGCGTCACCGAAAGTATCGCTACGAAAGCGGGCGCTTTTAAAAATTGTATCAAGACCGAGGAAACAAGCCCCTTGGAATCCGGGCACAAAGAGTACAAGGTCTACGCTCCGGGTGTGGGGCTGGTGAAAGACGGCGAACTATTATTGGTCAAGTATGGGTTCCAAAAATAATGAGGGAGGTTGAATATGAAATGTTTAAGGATGCTGTTTATGTTTTGTGTCTTGGTGAGTTTTATGAGTGTTGTACGGGCTGAGAATTCAGCTCCTGGTGGATATAAGATCCTTCAAAGTATTCCGCTTCCGGGGGATGGGGGTTGGGATTTTCTGACCGTTGATAACGAGGACAGGAGAATCTACCTCACCCACAACAATAGCGTTCAGGTGTTGGACGCTGATTCCTATAAATTGCTCGGAACGGTCGAGAATGTTCAACGCCCTCATGGCGTTGTCTTGATGCCGAAGCTTGGACAGGGTTATATCACGAGCGGCGATCCGGGAAGCGTGGTCGTTTTCGATCTTAAGACCTTTAAACGCATTTCGGAGATCCCCGCTTCTAAGGACGCGGATGTCATTCTTTATGACGCCAGTTCCAAGAAGATATTTAATTTCAACGGTGACAGTGCGAACTCGACTGTGATAGACCCCGTGACGAATAAAGTCATCAAAAGTATCGATCTGGGAGGTGGACCGGAAGTGGCCGTATCGGATAGTAAGGGGAACCTTTTCGACAACCTGGAAGACAAGGACATTATCTTGAAGATCGATTCCAAGACCTTGAAGATCACCCAGCGTTGGCCCGTGGCGCCAGGCGCCTCGCCTACGGGAATGGCCATCGATAAAAAAACTAAACGGCTTTTTATCGGCTGCCGCAATAAATTGTTGGTAGTGATGGACGCGACCAACGGTCACGTCATCCAGACATTGCCGATGGGCGAA
>CAYXYA010000348.1:0-2676 GCA_964469185.1 uncultured bacterium
CTGACCCCAACGATCACTCCGACCGGGACAGCCACCTCGATCATCTCGATCCTGACTTTAACGCCGACGCCTACTTCCACTCACACCATTGTTGTTATGACCCCGACCGGGACAGCCACCTCGATCATCTCGATCCTGACTTTGACGCCGACGCCTACTTCGACTCAAACCATCCCTGTTATAACACCGACCTCGACCGCGACTCATACTTCAACGGCGATCATCCCGACCTTAACGCCGGTCATCACTTTAACGCCCATCATTTGAGGTTTTTTAAAGGGTCCAGGAAGATCCGCGAAAGGTTCAGCGTTTGTTGGTCGTGCTCAACAGGCACTTCGTCACGAAATTCATGATCGATTCCTGATATTGGGAAGCTACACTGGGGAAGTCGTTGTGATCGATGTTTTTCGCCAACAACCACTCTTTAGGCTCGGCGGCTGTTTGGAAAACTCTCTCTCCTAAACTAATTGGGATAATGGTGTCCTTTTCCGCGTGTATCGCCAGGAGAGGACATCTCAGGTTCGCCACGTATTTTTCCGTCTCGAATTTATCATGGATCATGAAGGGCGCGATAAAGAGCCAGGGAAAACGCGCGCGGCTGACCGAGTAGATCGAGGGGAAAGCGCCTTCGAGGATCAGTCCGGCTGGATGGATCTCGCCGGCCAACTGGGCGGCTACCGAGGAGCCCAGTGAATGTCCCCAGATGATGATGTCGCCTTCTTGGATCCCCTTTTTTTTGAGCCATTTGTAAGCCGCGAAAGCGTCCGCGTCCATCGCCTTCTCGCTCAAGTCGCTCAACTTCCCCGAACTGTCGCCATAACCCCGGTAATCGAAGATCAAAGCGTCGAATCCATAGTCATAAAAGATCTTGGAGACTTGCGATAAAAGGGAAAGATTGGCCGCGTTGCCGTGGCAATAGAGAAGCACGGGATGCTGTTTCTTATCCTCGTGCTTGATCCACCAGGCATCCAGAATGAAACCGTCGGGTGTCTTGATCTTCACGTCCCGATACTCCGTCAGGCCGTATTTTTGCGGGGTAGTTCCGTCGAGCGGCCTCGGAACGAAGACCAGGCTCCGTTGATACAGGTAAAAACCGGCGACGATGGTGGCGTAAGCGAGCACCGGCGGAAGGAGAAGGTAATAGCGTTTTTTCATGGGCGCATTCTAGATGTTTTTTGTTTATCTGTCATTGCGAGACACGGCCCAACAAAAGCCAAGAATTTTCTTTTTTGCCCCATTCCTCGAAAGCCCTTACCAACTAACTCGCGGTAATCGTTGTGTCTTTGCTTGAGAAGTTTTTTCTTTTTGGCCCTCTCTGGCTCTGCCGCCATGAGGCAAGGTGGTCTTGAGAAGAACTTTTCTACAGTTGTCCCGCTCCACACATTCCCCGGTGTGCCGATCTTCAAATTGGAAAATATTGAGATCGGTACTATACCGACCCCTATGACTGCCTTATGGAAGGTCGGCATGGGTCCCTTACGCTCAGTTATCTGTGTCCAAATGTCCGTTTGGTAGGGGCTGGCGCCAGAGAGGGCCTGGGTTTTTAAGTCTTAAGTCTAAAAACACCCTGCCTCTTTCCTCGAAAGCCCCGGGCCAAATGGCCCGTCTGGATCTTCTCCAGTGAGCGAAAGGGACCCATTGGGGGATGGGTGGAGCGAAACAGTGGTCCTCACAAACGATCTTACAAAACCCCTAGATGGATGAGGGTTGGAGAGGGAAGGGGCAAAAAAAGAGTTGTTCGTCGGAGGGCAGTCGCCGGAAAAGGCCAAAAGAAAAAACTTCTCCAGATTGGCTGGTTATTTCCCGCCGGTCTTCCACAACTTCCGCAAGGTATGCGCGGCCAGTTTCGGCCTGCGGTCGCGTGTGAAGACACCCTTCCAGTTCAAAGCGCCAGCGCGGTGAGTGGCCTGAGCGGTCTTGAAATCGCACAGCACCCAGATGTGGGCTCCCACGACGAATTTCTTCGTCTTGATGACCTCGATGTAGCGCTTGATCATCTCGGACTCGAATTCTTCGCTGAACATTTCAGCGGGTTCCGCGTGGTGCCCGGGGATAGCGTCGGCCCCGAACTCAGTGACGAAAATAGGCCGCTTGAAATGCTTGTAGAGCGCGTCCAGGTCGGCGGAGAAGACCTTCATGGCCTTGTCCAGGTCGCCCGGATGGGTGTACCAGCCCCAATAGCGGTTGATGCAAATGACGTCGCAATAGTAGTTGGAATCGTCGCCGATACCGATATCGCCGGCCACGGTGATGGGGCGGCGCGCTATGTCCAGTTCGTGGATCAAGTCCACCAGGTTCTTGAAGAACTTCTTCACGCCCGGGCGGTGCGAGTGGGGCTCATCGGCCATGCTCCACATGATGACGCTCGGATGGTTCTTGTCGCGCGCGATGACTTCGCGGAAATACTGGCGGCAAAGTTCCAACCGTTTCTTGAGCCCTGACTTATGGAAGAAAAGTCCGACCGCGGGGATCTCATCCACGATAAGGAATCCCAGCCTGTCGGCCATGTTCATCATTTCGTCGGAATAGGGGTAATGCGAGGTGCGGAAGGAATCCGCCCCGACCCATTTCATCAGCTGGTAGTCCTTCACAATGACCGGCAGGGGCATGTGGCGGCCCGTGATGGGGAAGTCCTCATGGCGGCCGAAGCCCTTCATGTCGACCGGTTTGCCGTTC
>CAYXYA010000349.1:0-2662 GCA_964469185.1 uncultured bacterium
TGAGTTGATGATCTTGGACGAACCTTCCACGGGGCTTGATCCCGCCGCCCGTAAAGAGTTCTGGGGTCATTTGGAAAATCTCCGTAAATCCCAGGGAATGACTGTGCTGGTCACGACGCACTATTTAGAGGAAGCGGACCGCTGCGACCGACTCCTCATTTTAGACAGGGGCGAGAATGTCGCTATGGGCAAGCCCGAGGAACTCAAGGCCCAGATCGGCGGGGAAGTATTGCGGGTCAAGGTGAGGGATCCCGAAAAACTGAACGGTCAGATCGCAGCGCGGTTAAAAGTTAAAACCCAGCTATTAGGCGACCTTATCCAGATCGAGTCACCTAAGGCCTATCAGCTCGTGGCGCCTCTTTTGGAGGCTTTTTCCGATCAAGTGGTATCGTTGACCTTGGGACTTCCGACGCTAGAGGATGTTTTTATCCATAAAACCGGCAGGCGTTTCAGCGAGGAAAAAGATTGATGAGGTATTCGTGAACTTTTTATTGGCGGTTTACACTTTATGGCAAAGGGAATTGGTGCGGTTTTATCGTGTGCCCAGCCGCTGGTTCGGCGCAGTAGGCACAGCATTGCTTTTCTGGGCGCTATTGGGCTCGGGTCTCGGAGGGGCGGATTATCGAGCCTACTTTTTCCCTGGGACCATGGTCATGAGCATGATGTTCAGCTGTATTTTTGCAACCGCCTCCATTATTGAGGACCGCCAGGCGGGATTTCTACAGTCCGTCATGGTGGCGCCGGTCAGCCGCTCAGCCATCGTTATGGGCAAAATTTTGGGAGGGGCCACACTCGCGACTTTTCAGGGTCTGCTCATCTTGGTTTTCGCATGGACGGTAGGCGCGTCCTTCGAGTGGGTATCTTTTATGGGACTGCTCATTTCCCTTTTTCTCATTTCATTTGTGGTCACCGCCATGGGTTTTTGGCTGGCCTGGAAAATAGATTCGGCGCCGGGCTTTCATGCCATCATGAATATGGTCCTGCTTCCCATGTGGATGGTTTCAGGCGCCATCCGGTTCGTCAATCCTTCACCTTGGCTTAAGACGCTGATGACGGTGAATCCTTTCACCTACGGCGTGGCGGGCGTTCGTCGCGGTCTCTTGATCCCCGATACCGATCTCAACCAAGTACCATCGGTTGAAACATCCCTTCTCGTCCTTATTGGTTTCGCGGCATTCTTTTATATTCTCTCCTCGGTCGTGGTTGAAAAAAGCGGTGAAAGGCGTTAACCCTTGAAATTATCCGAATGGAAAAAATGGCTTTTAGTCTTTCTGGCGCTGGGCGGAACGGTGTTTTTAGGATACCGGGTTTGGGCGGGACGCCCTTCGGATAGGTTTTTAAAGCCTATAACAGCGGCGCCCGCATTTTCTCTTCGAGACCAAGGCGACCGTGTTTTTTCCAGCGTGGACCTCAAGGGGAAGATATGGGTGGCCGATTTCATCTTCACCCGCTGCGCGGGTGAATGCCCGATGCTCAGCCAAAAACTTCAAATCCTTCAGAGCGATTGGAAAGGAAATGCTGGTCTAAAACTGGTGTCCTTCAGCGTGGATCCGGATCGCGACACGGTAAAGGCTCTTAAAGAATACGCGGGTAACCTGGGAGCCGATGAAAACAAGTGGTTCTTTCTCACGGGTAAAAAAGCCGATCTGTACCAGGTGATCGAAAAGGGTTTCAAACTGACAGCTCAAAAAGACCCGAAGGGAGCCCCGGGGCTCGAGTTTGTCCATACCACGCGGCTCATTTTAGTGGATGGGAGTGGTATGATCCGCGGGCTTTATGACGGACAGGAAGAAGAGGACTTTAAAAAATTACAGCAGGATATTGGTTGTCTCCTGAAATCGAGGAATAAATCGTGAACTATGAAATTTTTCCGCCTCTGAACGCTTGTCTCAACGGAGCCAGCGCGCTTTTTTTAATGACGGGTTTCTGGTTCATCAAGAACAAAAACAAGAACGCCCATCGGTTTTGTATGCTTTCTGCTTTTATCACATCCATTGTCTTTCTTGGGTGCTATCTTTTTTATCATTTTCACGTCGGAGTCCTGCATTTCGCAGGACAGGGGTGGATCCGCCCGGTTTATTTTTTTATCCTGACGACGCACACAGTCTTGGCGGTTTGCGTGCCGGTTTTAGCGGTGATCACACTCAGCCGCACGCTCAAGGGTAATTTTGAGAAACACCGCCGGATCGCCAGGATCACTTTTCCTATTTGGCTTTACGTGTCGGTCACCGGTGTTGTGGTGTACTGGATCCTTTACCAGTTGTATCCTTCTTATTAAAAGAAAGGCGGGATTTTCATGCTGACCGAACAAGAAGCGCTCCAGATCGTTAAAGAGGCCAAGACCGTCGCGGTTTACGGTATGCAGGATGAGGCCCACATGGATCGGCCCGCTTATCAGATCCCCGCCGCGCTCCAAGGGCGGGGGATGAAACTTTATCCCGTGAACGCTAAGATCCAATCCTCGCTAGGAGAAAAAGCCTTGGCGAGCCTTCAAGATCTCCCGGTTCAAGTGGATATTCTCGATGTGTTCCGACGCAGTGAGGCTATTCCAGAATTGGCCGATGAGATCATCGCCTTGCCGGCGGAGAAACGGCCCAAAGTGGTGTGGCTTCAGACCGGCATTACAAACTCTGAAGCTGAAGCCAAGCTAGAACAAGCCGGA
>CAYXYA010000350.1:0-2661 GCA_964469185.1 uncultured bacterium
AGCAAAGTCAAAACAAACACCGTGAAAAACCCCCCGTGGTGTCCCTAAAGGGACTAGCGGGGTTTTTCACACTTTTCCCCGAAGGGTTGACCCCTACGGGGTCAGTTATTTTTCAACTTCTATTTAAGGGGGTAGCTCATGGTACGCAGGGAGGGTGACCGTAGAGGCTTTGATCGTAGAAGTAGGGACTTGGCGTTGAAGGATGATATAGAAGTGGCTGAATCGACCGGGGTGTCGCTCGATACCGCCCGGATTTTGAGGAGGTTAGGGTTTCGTTATGCCGAGGAAGGCCCAGCTTGTGAGGACATTTTGATTCAATTTATGTGCAAGGAGTTAGGCCATGACAGAGCGTAGAAAGACTGACCGCCGGTATAAGCATCAGGACTATCTCATGAAGGATCAGGAGGTGGCCGAGAAAGCTAAAGTCTCAGTCAATACAGTTCGGTACTGGCGACAAACGGGAATCCTGCCCTTTGTGAAGGTGGGTAAATATCCTCGGATATGGGCCTCCGTTTTCCACCAGCTATTCCAAAAACCCCTCCCCCAATCGGCTTTTGGGACTGATACAATGCCTTCTGCTGGGGACATTAGGAGGCAGATATGAGCAAACCTAATGTTCACGGATTGCCCCAACATCTCCGCAAGGATGAGAAGGGGTATTTCCTGGATTATTTCGTTAAAGAAGGGGGCTTGAGACAGCGCAAGAGGGTGAGGCTGGGCCTGATACCTTTGGCCCAGGCCAAGCGGATTTTGGCGGAGCACACCAAGGAAATCGTAGCGGGAGAATTCCTGCCCAACGATAAACCGAAAGTGAGCTTCGACGAAGCGGCGGATTCCTTCCTGGCCTTTTCACTGGCGAGGAAGAAGAGCTACAAAAGGGATACCCATTCGGTGAAGGCCCTCAAGGTCTTCTTCGGGGGGCGGCCCTTGGAAAGCCTGACGCCAAGCTTGGTTGAGAATTACCTGACCCAGCGCCAGAAGAAGGCCGAGGAAAAGGGCAAGAGCCTGAAAGGTTCCTCACTGAACCGCGAGATTGCCTGTCTGAAAACAATCGCTCGAAGGGCGGTGCTGGACAGGAAGATCGAACGGAACCCGGTGGAGGGCGTAAGGATGTTCCGGGAGACTTCAAGGAACCGGACCTTAAGCCCGGAGGAATACCGGAGGCTTTTGGAAAATTGCTCTCCCCATTATTGTCCCGTTGTGCAGGTGGCTTACGTTACCGGCATGAGGCGGGGTGAGATCACGGGGTTGAGATGGGACCAACTGGACTTGAAGGAAGGCATCATCACCTTGAAGTCCGAGGATACCAAGACCCAAGAAGCGCGGGAAATTCCCTTGGATGAGGGTTTGATCGACCTTTTCCGGAAAGTTCCCAAAGTTTTGGGCAGTCCTTATGTCTTCAATTTCCGGGGCCACGGTCTAAAAGACCCAAAAACAGCTTTTCTGAGGGCGTGCCAGCGTGCTAATATCTCGGACTTTCATTTCCATGATTTACGGCACTGCGCGGTCACGAACTTCCGGAAAGCGGGGGTAAGTGATTCCACGATCATGTCGATCTCAGGACACAAGACCTATGCGGTCTTTCGCAAGTATGACCGCATCGACAGGGGCGACCGCAAGGAAGCCTTGAGGCGTGTCCGGATTTTGAATGACACGGGAATGACACCAACGCCTTTTTCGAAGGCCCAAGGATTCGGTGGCTAAGCTGAAAATGTTGTGCCGTAAGTGTTTCAAATGGAGATGGAGGGTTAGTCTAATGGTAAGGCAGTGGACTTGAAATCCACCGGGGGAAACCCTTTGCAGGTTCGAGTCCTGCACCCTCCGCCATATTCCAAGGACATTTTTAATGTCCTTGGAATATGGCGATGGATATAAAAGTCGAACCTGCAAGGTTCGGCGACGCCGAAGGCGGCGGGACGAAAGTCTCAATAAAGAACAAAATTTAAATAGATGTTTCTTTCGTCCGGACGGTATTCGACTTTGATGGTCCGCATAAGTTATATTTTTCGTTTGTGATTTGTCTGTTCATTTACGTTTTCTTTTTCCAGCCCGTGGAGAGGTGGCCGAGCGGCTGAAGGCGACGGTTTGCTAAACCGTTAAAGGAGTAACATCCTTTCGAGGGTTCGAATCCCTCCCTCTCCGCCATTCGATGCGCCCGCCCCTCTTAAAAGAGAGGGGCAGGGCTTACTCATGGCAAGCCATGAAAGGCATCGAATGCCCTGAGCGAACGTAGTGAGTCGAATGGGCTAATTCCAATCCTTCCCGCTCCGATATATTTGTCGTTAATTAACGAAATAAACCCCATGATTTTCGGCCTCCTCTTCCGCTTTTTTGCTCTCCCCCTTCACAGGCTCTATCAAGTCGGGTAAGATACTTTTCCTGGTAAATGACTAAATTTTGGAGAACACCTTTGAACACTTTATCGAAAACAGCTTTCAGCCTCATCCTTTTGACGGGAGTCTTGGTCCTTCCAGCTTGCGGCAAAAAATCCGTGAAAACTGAAACTCCCGCGCAAAATATCGTACAACCTGTACAAACTCCCGAAGCCACAGTCGAGCCTTATAAAGAAACAACCGTCATTTCCGCGCCGGTCGATTCTGAAATCGCTCCAAAACCGATCCACCATTATTCGAAAAAAGCCAACGACGTCAAAACCCAGCC
>CAYXYA010000351.1:0-2644 GCA_964469185.1 uncultured bacterium
GTCGATCTTTTGATAAGACAATCCGGCCGCCTTGGCCAAGGCCTCGGTGATCCGCTCTTCGGTGAGCAGACTGCCCGGACTGCCCGGGATCTCGAAGTGGAAGGAGGCGAGAAGCTCGACGAGACTGATTTCATCGGTGGGTCTGAAAGTCGAGTGACCGCGTCGGCCCGCTTCCCGGAGTCTTGTCAGTTTAACCTTCTGAAGATCAGACTTGATTTCAAATTCTTTGGCCTGTTCCCGAGCGAGCAACTCCGACCTGAGCAGGAGGGTGACGATTCCTTCCTTGGTCATCACTTTGGACACAGGACCTCCTTGAGTCAATTTATTTTACTGTAGCATATCTCTTTTAATTTGTGTAGTGTTTTTAATCGGTTCCGGTGGAATGGCAGATCGCATTGACAAGTCAGTCGAAAAAGGTGTAGAGTTTAAGCTGTGGAGAATAGAGATGAAACCTAGATCTCATTCGCGCGTCTCACCGTACAAAAAGGTTCGTATCCAGGTTTCGACCGACATGGTTTGTTTTAACGGGATCATGCGGGACGTCTGCTGCGAGGGCGCCTGCATCGGATTGCAGACCACGGAAAGCTTTCCGGTATATATCGACAACCGCCTGCTGATCCGTTGTAAGTTGAACGACCTGCATGAGGATTGGTTCGATGAAATCCTCATTGGAAAAGTTCGGTGGATCAAGAAAGAGAAGGATGAAACGGTCTTCGGCGTCGAATTCCTGGATACCGACGAATATTATCATCCCAGAATCTCCTCCCTCCGCAGCGAGACGGCCGCCGCAAATTAATCGTTTTAACCTGTAATCCTACCGCTCTGGACGCACCTTTCTGTTTACACGCCGGTCGTTCTTCTCTATAATCTCACCTCAATGACGCCGCCAGCCTCCCGCCGTTCACGAACGGCCCTTTGGACGACGAGCACTTACTTTGCCGAGGGTTTACCTTACTCCATCGTGCACCAAATTTCCTCCCAGTTTTTTACCGCGGCCGGCGCAAGTCTTGAGGCGATTGGGCTCACGTCACTTTACGGCTTGGCTTGGAACCTTAAATTCGCATGGAGCCCCTTGGTGGACGTTCTGGGCACCAAAAAGAGTTGGCTGGTGCGTCTTGAGTTGGCGCTGGCCGTGGTGGTGGCGTTCCTGGCCTGGCCGTCTTTCAATTTCAATTTGGCGTTGGCGGCCAAAATCTTTCTGGTCGTCGCATTTATTGCCGCGACTCATGATATTGCCGTGGATGGGTATTACATCCAAGCCTTGAACGATACCGATCAGGCCGCCTTTTCCGGGGTTCGAGTGGCGGCCTACCGGATCGCCTTGTTAGTGGGCAACGGGGCGCTTGTGGTGCTTGCGGGCAAGGTTTCATGGGAAGCCTGCTTTTTTGCAGGAGCGGGGATCATGGGGGTTCTGGCGTTATGGCACCATCTGGTCTTGCCGAAGGCACAGCCGGGCCGGAATGTTTTGGAGCTATCAGCGGTCCGGGAGGCCTTCCTCAGTTACTTACGACAACCCTATGTCATTATGGTGCTGGGATTCATTCTCGCATTCCGGGCGGGCGACGCGATGATGTTCGCCATGGGGGCTCCACTCTTGAAACACTTGGGCTATGACACGGCCATGCGCGGGATTTTGTCGGGGACGGTGGGCACGATCACCGGGATTGGCGGGGCTTTGGCCGGCGGGGCGATCATCAGCCGATACGGGTTGCGTCGCTGTTTTTTTCCCTTTACGCTTATCCAGAGTTTGGCGATCCCTGCATACGCCGGCCTGGCGTATTCTCAACCGGGTTTATTTTGGGTCGGTCTCGTGGTCGCCTTTGAGCAATTTGCGGCCGGGATTGGAACGGCGGTGCTGGTTGTGTTTCTGATGCAGCGTTGCAGCAGTGACTTTCAGGCCACGCACTTTGCCATCGGCTCGGCGCTGATGTCCGTTGCCGCGACCTTTGCGGGCGGCATCAGCGGGTTTGTGGCCGCCAAGGTAGGTTTCACACTCTTTTTCCTGACCGCCTTTGTCATCTCCTGGCCCGGCGTGATCCTGGCCTGGCTGATGCCAGCCCGCGTACATCATGGGTAATGAACGCTTCTCAAGCCCTACTAAAACCTGTCCTTAATTTTCAAATACTTGTAAAGTAAAAATAAAGGAAAAATTAAATAAAAAGGGGCGGGGCCCCGCCCTAAATACACCACTTTCGTGTAGTTGACATATCCTTTTTGTTTGATTATTATAAGGCACCATTTCAGTGCGCGGCGGAGGGGAGGACCCTTTCCGCCGTTTCCATACTTTGTGGGGATAACACTTTCGTGTGGGGGGGGTGATAGAAAGAAAGTTTAGCAAGTGATATCGACAATTCCTCCTGGTGAGATGACCATTTAGCAGAGCCAGTGTTATCATCACCCGTTGTTCATCCAGGGGGAAATTTAATGCCAATCGTAAAGGGGTGCCTACCCGTTATCGGGTTTACCTTCCTTTTTTGGCTTGCCGTGGGGTTGGAATATGCCCAGGCCAAGCCCATTTTACCTCCAGATTCACTTTCAGATGATGTCTTGGGGGATATTCACGCTCAAGAGATGAACGTGGAGGGAAATCTCTCCACTTCTTGTTCCACCATCGCGTCCTCGATCTGCCTTGGAACCCATGAAT
>CAYXYA010000352.1:0-2642 GCA_964469185.1 uncultured bacterium
GAGAAGGCCCTGTTTGAAACTCAACTTCAAAAACAAATCTCCAAAAACTTTCTTGATTCAGATCAATGGGCTGGGAATAGGCCAATTTAAAAGTCATGTGTTCAGGGAGTTTAACCCAAGCTTGGGGAACCACCGACCCCTCGTGGGTAGTTACGTTGTATTTTAATTCCGATCCCAGGTTGAAGAAACTTTTGGTATTGTACCTAACCCCAAAAGAAGTGTTGAACTCAGCCGCCACCGAGGCGATGGGAATTTCTTCCGATAGATTCAACGTCAAATTCAAAGACTCAATATCCTTGGAAAGTATCAGCCGGGGCTCAATCCCTAGTTGATCGGTGCCATCCGGTAACCGCGTTGTGTTTATTTCCCCTGATACCGCGAAATCAATTGGTTTTTCCCCTTCCTCGAAGAAACGGTAACGGGTCTCGATCCGCGCGGAATCAAAATTGGTTTGCTCCCCGCTTGGACTTTTTAACGTCCCCCTCGCTTCCACCATCAAATGATCATTGAAGCCATACTCCAATGAAAGGTTATGCCGGATAAAGTCGAGTCCGGTGTCTGTGGAATGTCCAAAGTCGAACCAGTACTCCGGCTCTAGTCCGCCCTCCTCCACCGTTAAATACACGAGGGTTTCATCGATATAGTCGGCTCGATGAGCAAAAACCAATGAGGGACAATTGAAAATAAAAACAACGAACAAAAAAAGAACAAGGGAATCTTTTTTTATCAAAAACATTTTCATTTTTATGCCTTTTTTTCTTACTTCGTCTTCAAACCACAGAGACTCTAATCCTAATCATTCGGGTTTAAATCGAAGCAGGAAAAGCCCCGCCAAAGAAAGCACTATCCCCAACAAGCGAATCCAATGCGCCGGTTCTTTGAAGAAAAGTATTCCAGCGATAGCCATAATCGCCGCCCCGCCCGCAAGAACCATCGGCACGGCGGAAAGCGGTCCTCCCTTTTGAAACAATAGGAAAAAGAAAATCGTTCCGACTCCGACACAAATTCCCGTGAGAACCGAATAAAAAATCCCGCTCCCTGTTGAAGTCTGGTCCCATTTTCCGAAATAACGTAAATAGATGAGATAAAAGGCGATGGTCAGGGCCGCCGTACCCTCTACAACAAATCCACCCCAACCGTCACTGATCCCTTCGGAGGCCATCTTCGTGAAAATCTGGTGCAATCCGTAAAGTATCGCCGCCCCAACCGCATACATGAACCATCCCGCCATTGGCTGACTCCTTTCATCCTTAAAATTTGAATGCCTCAGCGTTATTTGAAACTACCCAAGGTGGAGGTCACCCCATTACCTGTAGAAAAACCACCAGTCTTTCCAAAAATGACCGGAACCCAGGCGAATAATCGACACAAATACTTTCAACGCCCAATATCAACACGGACCCAATGGAAAACACAGCTAAGCCAATCCATGGTTTAAATTTTTTCCCTTTCCAGCGAAAAACTACGGCAAAACACCCGCACAGAACCACTCCACCTAAAAACGCTATAAATATCATTCCAAGGATTGCCATAGTTTTCCCGACCCCATCCACCATTATGACATTTTCAATCCGCGTTTTTCATTCGGGTTGTTATGGAAATAACCACGACCGCCATACCAAAGATACAAACAATCGTCGCGCCCATGGGCCAATCCTTGGCGTAGGACAATACCGATCCTATAACCGAAACCACGCACCCAATTCCCCAAGCCCACATCAGCCTGTCTTTCCCCTTGTGGCCCAAAAGGGACGCGCACACCACCGGTACAATGAGGAACGAAAAAACCGCTAGGACGCCCGAAACCCTTACGGCGTCCGTCACCACTAGGCCAAAAGCGGTATAGAAAAGGAAATCCCACAGCTTTAAGGAAATCCCCCGACGTTTCGCTTCCTTCATGTCCGAGGAGCAAAGGTGAAGGATCTTCCGCTTCTGGAATAAAAAGGCGCCTACAATCGCATAAAAGGCTGCCATGATCGCCACGTCCTTCCATGTCACCCACCCCAGGGCTTCACCGCTGAGGGTTCCCTGAACGTGTTCCGCCCCATGGGGAGCGTTCGCCAGTAGAAGAAGAGTGGCCGCCGTTGCCAAGGCAAATGCGATTCCAATGAACGCTTCCTGCAAAACCGAATGGTTCCGGTCCCAGAGGAAACTAAAAAGCGCCGCCCCCAAGAGCGTGAAAGCAAAGGACCAATAGTAGGTACTGGGATCATGGGCCTCCGCTCCCATCAAGAAGGCTACGCTTTGGCCTAAAGCCGCTATCTGTGCTAGGGCCAAATCCACGAAAATAACTCCCCTGGCCAGCACATGCTGGCCCAAGGATGGGAGGATCAACACCAACAACAGGCACGCCAACATAGGCAATGCCATGACGGAAAAAAAGTTGGACATGGGTTACCTCACTTTCCCTTCAAATTTTTTACCAATGATGAAACAACGAAATCAAATTTGGAAAAAATATCCTTCGCCTCTGGTACTCCGCCTACTTCCGATGGCACTTCTAGCGCAACGGCATTCGCTTTTTTTGCTAATTCCTCGCTGGCCTTTATCTCGGAAAAAGGCTGGTACAGAACTATCTTGACACCCGACTTCTGCATCGTCTCGGCGGTTTCCGTAAGGTACCGTGGGCTTGGGGGAATGCC
>CAYXYA010000353.1:0-2641 GCA_964469185.1 uncultured bacterium
TTTCGGTGGCCCTGGAAAAAATGAAAAAGATTTGGAAGGAAACACCCGCTCAGGAAATCTTTCTTTCGGGGGATGGCGCGCTCATTTATCCCTGGATGGATGACTTCAAAAGCTGGAGTGTTAAGGAAGAAAATTTACGGTTTGAATGTTTTTTCAATAATCCGGTGCGCAAAGCTCCCTCGGCCCAGGCCGGGGTTTCGTGAGTGACGTGGAAGAACCAATTGACCGGAAAAAACTCCGCGAAGGATTTACTACGGGTGCTTGTACGGCGGCGGCGGCCAAGGCGGCAACCCGTTGTCTGGTTCAAAACATAACACTCACCGAAATAGAAACAACTCTTCCCGTTGGTCGCAAGGTGACTTTTGCAATCAAACGGTGTGAAAGCCAAGGCTCTAAAGTCGTTTGTAGCATAGTGAAGGACGCGGGGGATGACCCTGACTGCACGCATGGGGCGGAGTTGACAGCTGAAGTCGAGTTGAAAATGGAGCCAGGGGTCGAAATCCGGGGAGGTTCGGGAGTTGCTACCGTAACCAAGCCAGGATTGGGTTTGGAAGTGGGAGGTCCCGCTGTTAACCCCGTTCCCCGCAAGAATATTACGGAGATGGTGGAAGAGGAGTTGAAAGGCAGTTCCTTCAAGGGAGCCATTGTTACGGTCAGCGTACCAAGGGGCGAGGAAATGGCTAAAGAGACTTTGAACGCCCGCCTAGGTCTTTTGGGTGGCATTTCCATTTTGGGCACGACGGGCATCGTCAAGCCGTACTCAACTGCTGCCTACCGGGCTAGTGTTTGGCAGGCTATTGATGTTGCGAAGACGGCGGGTTGTATCGAAATGGTTTTTACCACCGGTGGTAAGTCGGAAAAGTACGCTATGGAGCTTCACAAACATTTGCCTGAAGTGGCTTTCATCCAAGTGGGGGATTTTATTGGGGCTGGGCTGAAACATGCGGCCAAACGAGAGATCAAGCGGGTGTTGATAGTTGGCATGATGGGTAAACTCTCCAAAATGGCAAACGGCAAAATGCAAACCCACGCGGCGGGGTCCGAAGTGAACTTGGGTTTATTAGCAGACTTAGCTGGTGAAATCGGAGCCTCTCAAGAACTACTGGGAAAAATCCGACAGGCCAATACGGCCAGGCATGTGTTGGATTTGTGCAAGGAAGCGGGGTTTCCTGGACTTCCTTCTAAAGTTTGCGAAAAGGTAGTTTGGCACTGTCGTAAGCATATTGAGGGGAAGGTGGAAATTGTGGCTTACTTGGTGGATTTTGATGGAAAACTTTTAGGAAAGTATCCCAATGACTGAAAAAACACCGCTCAATGACATGCGACAGATGACCAGTCTTGGCCGAGCTATTGAAGATGAAAGCTTTAGCATCATCGACCAGGAAGCGGGGTTCCATTCTTTTACCTCGGATCAATGGCAAATTGTTCGAAGAGTCATACATGCCACTGCGGATTTCGAGTTTAAGGACTTAACTTTTTTCCATCCAGATGCCATTACTTCCGGTATTCAAGCGCTCAAGAGCGGTTGTCCCATCGTAGTAGATGTAAAAATGATTGAAGTAGGATTAAACGCCGATCGCCTTGCTTCTTATGGTTGCACCACCCACTGCTACATTTCCGATCAAGACGTCATCGAGACCGCCAAGCGAAACAACTCTACTCGGGCCATTGAAGCTATGCGCAAAGCACACCATCTAGGCCAAATGAATGGCTCCATCATCGCTATTGGGAATGCGCCCACAGCCCTTTTGGAAGTTGCCCGCCTGGTTGATGAAGAAAACGCCCGGCCCGCACTTGTACTGGGAGTGCCCGTGGGATTTGTTTCGGCTCCTGAATCCAAGGAGGCTGTCTTGAAGTTAAACATCCCTTCCATTGTCACGAAAGGGCGCAAGGGTGGAAGTACCATCGCGGTGGCCATGATTCACGCTTTGCTTTTGTTGTCGGCGGAGGATATGAAATGAGCGAACAACGGGCGGTTACTGTTATTGGCATTGGAGATGATGGCTGTTTGAGTCTTTCCAGCCGGGCGATGAACGCCATTGCCCAGGCCCAGGTGCTGGCGGGTGGTGAGAGACACTTGGAATTTTTTCCGCAGTTTAAAGGGCAAAAGGTGATTTTAAAGAACGGCATTACCCAGGCACTAGATCGGTTGAACGAATTGGCCCATGAGAACAATGTTTGCATTCTTTCATCCGGGGACCCCCTCTTTTTCGGGGTAGGGAGCTTGGTCGTTCAAAAGATGGGTGGTGAGCATGTGGAAGTCCTGCCCCAACCCTCTTCTATGCAATGGGCCTTTGCCAAGGTGGGATTGAAGTGGGATGACGCCGAATTTCTGTCATTGCATGGTCGTCCACGCGAAGGTTTTTTGACCCGACTTAAGCGATTTTCCAAGATCGCTTGCTTTACCGATGATGAGAACTCTCCTTCCAAACTGGCCGCCTATATGGTGGAACACGGGGAAACTGAATGGAAGACTTGGGTTTGTGAAAACCTGGGGGGAACCGATGAAAAAATTAGGTCCTTCGCTCTTCCGGAACTGGCTTCGGCCAATGACATAAGTCCGTTGAATATACTCATCCTGGTTCGAAGCAACCCTTCGTGGCAGCCCCCCTCTACCATTTCTTTTTTCCACGAGGACGCT
>CAYXYA010000354.1:0-2636 GCA_964469185.1 uncultured bacterium
ACCGAGATGATGAAGTGGGTCGTGGAAAAGGGAACTGGTACGGCGGTGGCGCTTCCTTCCTATAGCATCGCCGGGAAGACCGGTACGGCTTACAAGTTCATGAATGGCCGTTACGCCAGCAACAACTATGTTTCCTCTTTTGTCGGTTTTGTTCCGGCGGACGATCCCAAACTGGTCATCTACGTCTCCCTCGACGATCCCCGCGGTCTTTACTGGGGCGGCTATACCGCCGGACCTGTCTTTAAAGAAGTGGCCAAGCGCGTCCTAGCCTACGACATGGTCCCCGCGACGAACATTGTCCAGGCCGCGACTCCTCCCAAGGACCAAAGGACGGTTCCTTCCTTCGCCGGCTTGACCCAAGACCAATGCGAATGGCTGGCGGAAGCCAGCGGATTGAACCTGAAATTCACGGGCCGGGGACCGAGGGTCGTGGCCCAATCCGCCCCCGCTGGAGCGCCCTTGATGGCGGGGGACCAAAATCCCGGCAAGCTGGTCCTGACCCTGGGCAAACCCGAGATCTCCTCCAACGGCGGTTTGATGCCGGAACTTCGCGGCAAGACCAAACGCCAGGCCCTGGCGCTCTTGGCTCCCTTGGGAGTTCGCGTGAACTTCCGGGGTGAGGGTGTGGTCCGGTCCCAATTCCCTCTGGCGGGCCGTTCGGTGGCGGTCGATATCGCCTGTGAACTCAATTGCGACCTGCCGGTGAGCAAGGCCTCGATTGGCCGCGCGGGAGGCAACTCCTGAAATTCCTCCAACTCGTGAAACAACTCAAGGGCGTCAAGATCGTGGGCAAGGCCGACCCGGAATTGAAAGGTATCGCGGAGAGCTCCAAGGTGGTGACCGCGGGCGAGCTGTTCGTCTGCATCCCGGGCGAGAAGCATGACGGCCGTTCTTACGCGGAGGAAGCGGTGGAGCGGGGCGCGGCGGCTTTGGTCGTCCAGGGCGACGCTTTGAAGGGCATGGATGTTCCGCAGGCGGTCGTGAAAGACAGCCGGGAAGCCCTGGCCCGTTTGGCGCATCTCTATTACAACGAACCCTCCCAGAAAGTCCAAACCATCGGCGTGACCGGCACCAAGGGCAAGACGACGACGACCTATCTCATCCGGGCCATCCTGGAACGGGCCGGGCAAAAGGTCGGTCTTATCGGCACCATCGCCTACCAGATAGGATCCAAAACCTATGAAGCCAACAACACCACGCCCTCCTCGCTGACCATCGTGAAACTGCTCGAGGAGATGCGCGTTCAGAAGTGCAAATGGGCGGTCATGGAAGTCTCCTCACACGCGTTGGAAATGAAGCGGGTGCTGGGTGTGGAGTTCCAGGGCGCGGTCTTCACCAACCTGGGCCGCGACCACCTGGATTTCCACAAGAACTTCATCAATTATTTCCACGCCAAGCGCCGACTTTTCACGGAGTTCAAGACCGTCAAGGCCAAGGTCATCAACGCCGACGATGTGTACGGTTTGAAACTCCTCGCCCAGCTCAAGTCGGGCGCGGTGGGTTACGGCATCAAGGCCAAATGCGCCTACCAGGCCGCGAAGATCGAGAACATGCCGGGCATGCTCCGGTTCGAGGTGCAGGGACATCCCTTCGAGGTTCCCTTGACGGGACTTTTCAACGTCTATAACTCCCTGGCCGCCATCGCGGTCCTTCACCAGCTCGGCATTTCCTGGGAAGAGCTCCAGGACGGCCTCAAGCACGCGCCCTCCATCCCAGGCCGCTTCGAGGAAATTTCAGCCGGACAGGATTTCACCGTGCTGGTCGATTACGCCCACACCGCCGACGCCCTGAAGCAAGCCCTGATCGCTTCGCGCGACATCCTGGGCAAGAAGAGCCACCGCCGGTTGATCTCCGTTTTCGGATGCGGCGGCGACCGCGACCGCACCAAGCGTCCCCTGATGGGCAAGGTCTCCTCCCAACTGGCGGACATGACCGTCGTGACTTCCGACAATCCCCGCACCGAAGATCCCAAGTCCATCCTGGAAGACGTCCTTCGCGGCATCCCTCAGCCCCTGATCCACGGCGGACACCGCCGGGTCTGGGTGGAAGAAGACCGCACCAAGGCTATCCGTATGGCGCTGGCTTCGGCTCAAAAGGGCGACCTGGTCCTCATCGCGGGTAAGGGCCACGAGACCTATCAGATCATGGGGACGGTGAAGCATCACTTCGATGACCGTGAAGTCGCACGCGCGGTTCTAAAAGAATTGAAAAAGAAATGATCCCCTGGACCTTGAGGGAAGTCGCGGCCCTGACGGGCGGGAAGTTGTCGGGAAGAAAAGAAGAGGTACGGGTAATGGGGGTGGTCCATGACACCCGCGACATCAAGAGGGGCGATCTCTTCGTGGCTATCGTGGGCGAGAGGTTGGACGGCCACCGGTTCTTGAGGAAGGCGGCGGCGAAGGGCGCGAGAGCGGCGGTGGTTTCCAGGTTGGTCGCGGGAGTTCGAATTCCCCAGATCAAGGTGGAAGACACCACGAAGGCCCTGGGCGACTTGGGCCGGGCCCAAAGACTTCAGTGGGGCGGGACGGTCGTGGCGGTGACGGGCAGTGTGGGCAAGACAACGGTGAAGGACATGGCCGCCCATCTGCTTTCGGGGTCCTTTAAAACCCTGAAAACGAAAGGGAATTTGAACAACC
>CAYXYA010000355.1:0-2634 GCA_964469185.1 uncultured bacterium
AATGTCCTTGAGCGGAATGCCCATCTTGGCGGAATACTCGAGAACAAACTCAGCCAAAGCCTGTTCGAGCGGCACCTTTCCTGCGGCGATCTCCGCGGCATATTTCACTGGATCGGGATCCGAAGCGACACGGGAGAAATCAAAATGGATCCCATTACCGCCGTCATTGTAGATCAACGCGAAGGCTCTCAATTTGTCCGGCACCGCGATGGCCTGTTTGCCTATTGCGAAGAAGGAACTCCCTCTTCCTTCGCGTCCTTCTTGATACTTTGCCGTGTTGCCAGTCCCATCAAGAAAATCAACAGACATCACATAAACTACGCTCGCATCACGCGGTCCAAACCACTCACCCTTCGCCAGCATCGTCCTCCGGTCGAAACGGTCCACATCCTTCAAGCCCTCGGCATTGACATCCAAGGCCGCGATGCGCTTATCCGGAGGAAGAGTGCTGTTTACTCTTTCCACATATCTTTGAATACTTTCGCGCCCGGAAGTAGTTGCCACGGCATCCAAGGCATGCGTGTCGCCTTTCCCGATCTTGCCCGACATGAGGATATCAAGAACTACATCGCGCGGTACCCAAAGCATGTCGGGGAAAGAATGGTTTTGATCAACCCTTGGATTTCTAACGAGGGTGCGGGTCACACGACTCTTTTCCATCCAATTGAGGCCCACCTGCGTCATAGAACGCTTTGTCCCCTCGTCCGCCAACCTCGCACCCACCACCTCTTCCTTCTTCAGCCCTAGATATTCCCACCAGGGCTGTCTGAGTTTGACGGCGTAGACGGAATCAAATTGGTGTTTGGCGTCGCCCTGGCTCAAGTTTTGGGAGATCTTTTGGATGCGGTCAGGATCTGTGGGGAGTACCGAGGTGAAGGACTTCTGCCAGATACCACGGCCCATAAAACCCCCGACATAGAGAAGGTATTGGGCCGAATACTCGGCTTTCTTGACCAGCGTTGAGGCATCGCCCCCGGAGAGCATCATGACAAAGCGGCCGGCGGTGTCTTGGGCAACTTGTTTGAGATTTTGAATAATTTCATCTTCCGACATGAGGCCAAACTCGCCCGGGAAGACATACTTATAAGCATCATAATCAATGGCATGACGCTTTAAAGCGGAAGCGAAAAGAAGGGTGTTCTTAGCCTCCCAGCGGACTTTGACGGCCTTGTCCGCAGGAACGGCCTTGGATGGCAGGTTCTCAGGGAAGTAGAGAAGTCCTGCGTTGTGAGCCACCAAGGACTGGGCTTTGAGTTCGTTGGCGACGGGTTCAAAGGTTTCGGGTTGATTGGAATCCACATAGGTCATGAATTTGAGGCCGACGACTTCTTTGACCGAGGTTATTTCTTCGGCAGATATCTTAAGTTCTTCACCTTGGTTGGTAGGGCGGCTGCCTATCTTCATTTTCTCGGTCTTGGCGGCAGCTTTAGCTTTGGTCTCGTCATTGGTATTATCCACAAACACTTCGCCGTTCGGGGTGGATTCGCCTTCCCACTTTAAGACATAGGCCTTGTCTTTAGGAAGCTCGGGGTGAAGGGTGATTACCCCGTAGTTTTGACGGACCTCTTGGGGATCCAGTTTAGAGAGTGTTTTAAGATTCACAAATTCTTGGGTGCCGTTCTTGTAGCGGCCTAAAAGATAACCGGGGTGGATCAGATAAGAATTGACATATCCGGCCATGTTCTTGGCAATGAGAAGCATGTTGGGGGTCGGGTCATTGGGGTTTTTCTCATCAAATACATGGCCGTAATGGCCTTGAGGTTTGTGATGATCAAAAGGAATAGTGATTAGGGGTTCGATGCCGGAGGTGCCTAGATAACGCGCGATAAGCGCCTGACGCTCAGACTCCATCGCATGCCACCAATCGGCACCGTACAGGTCGCCAAGGTCTTTGAAGGCAAGGCGGGCGCCGGTGATAGGCTCCAGGGTTTCCAGTTCCAAAAATGCGCCTTCACCGTTTATAACCAAGGTTGTCACGATTTGAGACCCATCGGGCGTCGAGATCACTCCGCGGTTTTGAATAGTGGAAAGAATCTTACCTTCCTTGTTCCGCAACGGAAATGTCTCACGGCTCGGTGTGAGATACGTCTGATAAAAATTCATGGGGGGCACATTGCCCGCCTCAAGCGACCAGACTTTCTTGCCAGTCAAGATGTCGCGGATATCAGGCTCGGAATAAAAAGGCGTGTCCGTGCCGGGTTTCTTTTCCTCCCTTAGGAACTGCTCGTCCTGGAATCCGAATGCGAAACGATTATTCATGTCGTCCCGTGTTCTCTCATCCGACGATTGCACGAAACGACCCGGATGAGCCTCATCGGAGGCCACTTCAAAGAACGCGTTGTTGGAAACCAACTGCCCGTAGCCCTGGGCACCGGTTGCTTTCAAATGGGCAACGCCCTGAAGCGTAGCAAAGGTTTCGGTCGAACCGGCGATTTGAGCGTAAATCCGCCCCGGGTAAACCGCTGCGGCAATCCCCGGCGTCACGGTCCCTGACTTATAGATCGGTATTTGTTCGGCCTTGACACTTCTTTTTTGCAATTCGTTATAAAATGCCAAATGACGATGGTGCTTATCCTTCTCGCTTTCGGGCACAACCATTTTGCCGGGCTGGGCGCCCATCAATGAGATCTCAAT
>CAYXYA010000356.1:0-2632 GCA_964469185.1 uncultured bacterium
AAAACCAGCCGTTCGAGATACAGGGGCAGTTGAAACCGGTAATAACCGGAAAGGGCCTGTGTGATCACCCCACACAGCATTCCCGACACTTGCACCAGAAGCACCATGCCGGCGAGAGCCGCGAATCGGGAAAGGTAAAAATTCCATTCCGACACCGGACAGGAATCGGTGATCTCATCCACACACCTTTCCTTATCCTTCCAAACCAACACGCCGGCGTAAAAAGTGATGAGGATGATGAGGAAGGCGCTTAACGAACCGTGGATCGTATCCAGCACCCAATAAGTCACAGGAAGTGTGCTGTTGCCATATCCCGCGGTGGCGCTGAAATACAGCGAGACACAGGTGTTGAGCAGCATTAAAAGCACTACGGCGATGAAAAAATTGCCCTTCACGATCCCCAGAAAATGGACCCGGGTGGAGGAACAGAATTTTTCCCACGACGAGCCGCGCAAGTTGTATCCCCCTTTATTAAAGGAGGATCGAAGGGGATTGGCTTTGAGTCTGTCATCGAACGGCAAATCCCCCCTACCCCCCTTTTTCAAAGAGGGGTCTTTACGCCTGTCTTGAAAACTTCCCGCGCGTTTTTCCGAAAAATCGAACCTAAAATATCCCACCAAAAAGAGCGCCATTCCCACCCCTATCCAGATCAGACGGTTCCAGAGCATGTCCCCCGTCAATCCAAAAGCCTGGGTGTTCCTCTCCGCCACGTTCCAATATTCGGTGACATACGCAAAAGTGATGAGACCGAAAGGGTCGGCCAGGGACGCGATATGCGACCGTTCGATATGCCCCAGAAGGACCACGGCTAAATAATAGAAGAATAAGAATAGGAAGGCGCCGATGAAGGAAACGAACTCACTACGCGCCCAAACCGCGATGACAAAAAGGACCGCGCCCATGAAAAAAGTGTCGGGCAGGGCGAAGATACAAATACCTTTGAGATGGGCGCTCCAGTCCACCGCCGCCCAATGGGCGTATCCGTTGCTTCCCGCCAGATATTGGGCGGCGATCATCCCGATCGAAACGCCGAGCGTGGGTATGACCGAAACGAGGGTGGCGCCCAGGAACCGCCCGATCAGATAGTCCCTGCGTTTGATGGGAGCGGAGAACAGGATCTCATGGTTTTGGTGGCTGAAATCCCTCGTCGCGGCGGAATTGACGAAGGTGTTGGCCATCATGAGGGTGAAGAAACCGACTATGGCGTAATAGCCTTCGATGATGAAAGGGGCATTTTTGTGGAGGTTCCGCAGGTCGCTGCCGCTAAAACTGATCTGGATATAGTTCGAACCAGCGCAAACTGCGTAGTAAACGAAAGCGATGATCAGCAGGAAGATCCACAACATCCAGGACTTCAGCCAGTAGCGGATCTCAAACCAGGCGAAGGTCCATAGCATATTTTTCAGGACCAGCCGCGGATCTTCGAGAAAAAGACATCCTCAAGATCGGGCCGTGTTTTGGCAAAACCCTTCCCCGGTGAATTCCGGTTGTAAACATGCAGGAACCTTTTTCCTTCGATGAGTCTGCTGGAAATGATGCGGTGTTTGCCGTCGTAACGGTCCATCTCGTCCTTCGAGACGAACTTCTTCCACACCCGGCCCTTCAACAAACCCATGGCCTTCTCCGGCTTGCCTTCGTAAAGCACTTTCCCCTCATGCAGGATGGCCATGTTCGTACAAAGGTCGGTGACATCCTTCACGATGTGGGTCGAAAGGATGACGATCTTTTCTTCGCCGATCTCGGACAACAGATCGTAAAAGCGGTTCCTCTCTCCCGGGTCCAGCCCCGCCGTCGGTTCGTCTACGATCAGCAGCTGCGGGTCGCCAATGAGGGCCTGCGCGATGCCGAAGCGTTGGCGCATGCCGCCGGAAAAGCCGGTGAGGCTCTTTTTTCGGTGTTCATAAAGGTTACAGCGTTTCAACATCGCGCCCACGATCTCTTTGCGGATTTTAGCGGGCGAGATGCCCTTGAGGGTGGCGAGGTAGTCGAGCATTTCTTCGGCGGAGATACGGGGATAGACCCCGAACTCTTGCGGCAGGTAATCCAGTTTGCTGCGCACTTCTTCTTTTTGTTTAAGAACGTCCAACCCGTCCAGTCGAACGGTTCCCCTGTCGGGTTCCTGCAAGGTCGCGAGGATGCGCATGAGGGTCGATTTCCCGGCGCCGTTGGGGCCGAGCAAGCCGAACATCCCCTGGCCTATTTTGAGACTCACGCGGCTCAAGGCCTTCACGCCGTTGGGATAGGTTTTGGAGAGATTTTGGATTAAGAGTTGCAAAGAGGGTTCCTTCCACGTTTCAAACCGTTTCATTTTATCCCCGCGCAACCGCGTTCAGTTGAAATTCGGTTTCGGGGAAAAAGGGCTTTTATCGGCATTTTTAAAGAAGGGCTTTAATAGCGGGATTCAAGGCTAACGGGGAGGCCGATGCGTAGGAAAAAAGACTGAATCTAACTACCGAATGTGATGCTTCTTCATGAGTTCTTCCGTTGAGGTCCAACCGCCTTTTTTGTCGGTCCTTTTTACGCTCACTTCAATTCTTTTAGCGTCTTTAGAACCATGGGCATTGATGAATTTCAGGGGAACATATTTATAAATAGCCTTTTCTACCTCATGAGTTATTTTTTTAACCACATG
>CAYXYA010000357.1:0-2622 GCA_964469185.1 uncultured bacterium
TTGAAAATATCGCGGTATATGGCTTTATAAAAAGAATTGGTCTCGGCCTTTTGAGCCATGTGGCTCTCGGTGGTTTGGAGATAGTCGGGTTTTGACAGGATGGATTTATTTTGGGTCGGTTCCACGACAAGGTAATAGGCACGGATGGTCGCTGAGACTTTTCCGTCCTCACGTTTCTCGACCCAGCCTGTGAGCTGGCCATTCTTGACCCATTGAGAGTTAGAACTATTGTTGTCCATGTCCGGTTTCAGCCGTCCTTTCTGGATGAGATTTTACCTCTAACCCTGTTAAATATCGACCTGAAGCGCGGAAACTTGAGTGAAAAATGAAAGATCCCGGTTAATTCGAAGAAAGGTGTTTCTTCGGTCGATCATTGCCAGGCCTGTTTACTTTTCAGACAATTCGATGATGCCCTGCCAGTCCTTCGGGGGATGGCGGCGGTACATCTCGGCGAGGGTCTTCAGGTAACGGGCGGGACGGTCCGTGGGAGGCAGTTGGTCCAAGATCTCATAAGCTTCCTCCCATTTGCCGCTCTCGAAGGACGCTAAACCCGAGTCGAACAGTCTGTATTTTTCATCGTCCTGGGAAAGGGCGTGGACGGCGAAAACATCTAGGGCCACGGTCATTCCGGCTGGGCGGAAATGGCCGATGCGTCTTACCGCCGCGGTGTCCGATGAGATCCGGACGGCCACTTCTTTGGTCACCAGGATGGGCACCTCGACGATCTTGGTCATACCCTCTAAACGCGACGCTTGATTGACCACCGATCCGATCACGGTATAAGAAAAAAGCTGTTTCGCGCCCATGGAGCCGGCCACCACCTCGCCGGTGTGGATGCCGATACCGCAGCGCCAGGCGGGTTTGATCCGCTCCAGGCTGTCCACCATGCGCAGGGCGGCGCGGCAGGCCCGGTTGACATGTTCTTTATCCGGAAAAGGGAGGTTCCAGCAGGCCAGTATGCCGTCGCCCATGAACTGCAGCACGACCCCGTTCTCCTTGAAGATCTCCTCGGTCATGACGGTCATGACCTCCCTGAGTTCGTCCACGTGGCCGAGGATCTTCTCCGCTTTCCCCTCGGTCAGCTTGGAAAAACCGCGGATGTCGAAAAACATGATGGTGCCCTCGGCCAGCCGAGGCTCCAGGTCTTTCGTATCGGAGGACTCGATGATCTTGGAAACCACTTGGCCGGAGAAGAAGCGCTGCAATCTTTCTTTCAAGCCCTCGAGCCGTTGGACCGAGAGGCTGCGGCCCACCATGTCGGCGATGAGCCCCACCAGCCGGCAATTCTCCCTCAGGGTCTTCTCGTTCCCGTCGTCCCCTGCCGCGTAAAAAATGAGTGGTTCTTCGCCTGGGATCTGGGCGGCGGCGCAAACCGCCCAATCCGTCCCGTCCTGGAAAGTCGCCTTCAGTTCCTCCGGCGGATTGCTCCATGAATAGAGGATGGGCTGAGGGCTGTTCTTCAGGGCCTCCTCGACGAGCCGCCGGCTGGTCGTGAATTCGCCGCTTTCCATGGCGGAATCGGTGGCCAATACTTTCCCGTTGGCGTCGAGGATGCGGGTCCAGACGCCACCGGTCACGGACCGGAGGAGACCGGCGATATGCGAGAAGGACTCGGTTTGGGATTTCAGGCGCAGGATCTCGGGGAGCTCCAGAAGGTCGAGCATTCGCAGGCGGTCGGAGACGCCCGGCTGGTAGATCTCCATGGGACTCAGGGAAAGTTTGACGTCGGGAGCCTGGTCGTGTCTTTTCCCATCGGAGGCGGTGAACAAAAAGCGGGTCTTGCCGATGACGAACTGGTCGCCGGGGTCGAGGTAAAAGGCTTCCTTGGCCTGGCCCTGGTGGAAGACTGGATTGGCGGCGCCGTTCAGGCGTTTGACGGTGAGGTGTCCCGATTTGAGGCTGAGCTCCACGTGGCGGCGGCTTACGAAATGGTCGTCGGGTACGACCCAGTCCGCCGCATGGGTCCGACCCAGCGTGAAGGTGTGCTCGTCGGCGAACTCGAAATGAAGGGTGGGTTTACCCTGGCGTAGGACCTCCAATGAGCCTTTCATGACCGACCACCAAAACACCAAGGCGCAAAACAATTTTCACCGCCAAGACGCAAAGACGCCAAGTACGGCAAAAAATAAAACAGAATCCGACTTTTTGTGAAGATGAAAAACATGTGAAACCAGAAAATAAGACTTTGGTTTACTTGGCGTCTTGGCGTCTTGGCGGTAAAAACAATGTTATTCTTTTTTTTCATGGGATGGCCGCCTTGCGGTATTTACGCCACAGCTTGGACCATTCGTCCGGGGGAATGGGTTCCACCGAACCCTGGCGATTGACGCGGCACAGTCCTGCGACCTCGGAGGCGAGAAGGAGTTCCTGGCCGTCCATCTGGGGATCCATCCAGGAAGTGTCGAACTTGGAAAGATTCCCCTGTTTATCCAGAAGGAGGATGGTCCTTCCATCCCGCCCGAACATCGATGTCCACAGAGAAGTTCCCATCGAGATCTCCTCGCCGATCGGCTCTCCGCCCCGGGTATCCCACAATTGCCAGGCGCCGTTCTGGTATACCGTCAGGAGGACTTCCCCTCCCGGGCTGAAGGCCGATTCGAGTGCTGGTCCCTCGTGTTTGAG
>CAYXYA010000358.1:0-2618 GCA_964469185.1 uncultured bacterium
AGAAGGAGATGCTCGAAGCCGCGATCGCCGAGGCTGTCGCCGTTGTTACGGCGCTCGCGCAATGGAGGACGGGAGGACTGTACTGGGACCACACCGTCCGCTGGGCTGCCTCGCAATTCGACTGGCACAGGCTGTTTTATTCATTGAGCCATGGTTTTTTGAGGGAGGCGGGTTGGCTCTCTGCTTTGGTGATATTGACATTGTCGGTCCGAAAAGTTCCTTTGCTCCTTAAATTTCAAATGTTGTTCGCGACGTTATCCCTTTGGACACTATGCCGGGACGGGAGCGCTGAAAATTATCATATGGAATTTGTCTTGTTCGGGCTTTTCCTTGCGGGCGAGGGTTGGTGCCGGTCCGGAAAAAGTTCATTTCCCAAATGGACCGGTCTTTCGAACTTCGCGGCCGCTTTGTTTTTAGCTGGCGGCGTTATTTCTTTCGCCACACTGGATTGGCCTGCGCCTCCGTCGACGGAAGAAATACGCATGAAGCAATCCGTTCTCCACTTTTACAAAAACGGTGAGATGCACTTTGCCCTGGATCGAGATCTGCCATTGATGGCGGGAAAGAGGATCTGGTACGAACCGTTAACGGCGATGATGGTCTGGCGGGCAGGATTTTGGGACATCGCACCCTTGTTGGAGGATATCCGGAGGAAGAGATTCGCGACCATCGAGCTTTACGATGTGCCCGTACAGTACTTATGTCCCGATCAGGTGTCGAGAGAGGTCCTTCGGAATTACCGAGTTCAGATGAAAGCCTACGGGCGGATCTGGTACGTGCCCAATCCTAAATAGGTTCAGATAAAAAAAGCCTTTTCCGAGATCCGGAAAAGGCTTTTTTGTTCGCTTTTAGGATCGACTCAGGATCAGCGCTGGTCGTTGCCTTTGCCGTTGTCCTTTTTATCTTCGCTATCCTTTTTGTCGCCATTCGGGGATTGATCCTTGTCGTTCTTTTTCACGGCGTCGGCGTTATCGGCAGCTGGGGTATCGGCTTTCTTGTCCGAGGATGCCGCGTCGCCATCTTTCTTCTCCGCTTTGTCTTTTTTATCCTCGATGTCCTTCTTGCTGTTATCAGCGGCCGGCACGTCAGTTTTTTTGTCCTCAGTTTTGGTCTTGTCCTTATCGTCCTTTTTCGAGTTGTTGGACCTATTCGGGAACGCTCCACCGGGTTTTGTGCGGTTGTGCTGGATACTGTTTTGGACCGTTTTATTGATCTCAGCCAGCATCTTGGACAACTCGACCATTTGCTCTTGGGTCACGCTCTTGGCTTGGTTTTGTTTCAAGTCATCGTCCGCCTTTTGGTGAAGAGCTTGGAGTTTCTGGTTAAGTTCCGTGGTTTGGGAGTCGTTCAGTCTACCGGCCTTGATCCCCGTTTGAACGGATTGGTCGGCGTGTTGAAGGAACTGCACCAGCTGCCCCGGAGGCAGGAGCTTCAGCGCTGGCGGCACGGTCACATGAGGTTTGGCTGTTGGAACAGCGGTCGCGACAGCGGGTTTTGTGGGCGCGTGTGTGGCAACTACCGGTATCGCTGTTGGGATATGAGTCGGTACAAGCGCTGGTTTAGTGGGCACTGGGGTTGGAATAGCGACTACGACCGTGGGTTTGGTCCGTGCAGTCGTAGGAACCGGGGTTGGTATCGAGGCTACGACCGTGGGTTTGGTCGCGGTGGGCACGGGGTTCGGCAGGTTGTCGCGGCGCCCCCAATGGTTGCCATTGTCATGGCCGAAGCCCAGGTGATTTTGTTTTGTCCAGGACGTGAATTTATCCTTGTTCCAACGGCCGTGGCTTCCTTTCAAACGGAAGCGGAGGAATTGGGAATTATCCTGGGCCATCTGACTAAGCTGGCGGACTTGGTCTTCGCTCAAATCGACATGAGCGTTCTCGCGATAATAATTTCTTTTTGCCGTCTTGATGACCTTGACCCGATTGGATAGTTCCTGAGCCTGGGTATCGGTCAAACGGCCGTCCTTCTGGGCTGAATCGATCATACCTTGCTGTGCCCTGAGCTGATGGTCCAGGTAAGTCAGGTAAAGGTAAGGGCTCGCGGAGGAAGTGTAATCGTAATTCTCGGTCTGAAAATACTGAACCCAAGCCTGGTGATGCTGGATGGCGTCGTCGATAAAATAAGAATTGTCGTCGAGCATGCTGTCCAGATCCCCCTTCTGCTGATAAGTGAGGTCCACGGTTTGGTTGGGCGTGCGGTCTTCGTTGGAGAATTGGCGGATCAGCTCGTCATTTTGTCCCAGAAAATAAGCGGTCTCCTGGTCCAGGGTCCCATTCTTCATGGACAATTTGAGCCGGTCGATCTGGCCTTTCACGCGGACTTCGATATTCCAGGCGTTGGGATAGGGGATAGCGGTCGGGACCGGAGTGGGAGTGAGAGGTACGGGATTCTTGACCACCCAGTGGATTGTGCAGCCTTGTTGCAATAGCGACAATCCACAGGCCAGAATGGATAAAAGCGCGAAACGTTTCATAAAAGTCTCCTTGAATGGTATCCCGCCGTGGGATCGTCAATTATATGACGAGTCGAGGGTCCCTCGGGTTGCAGTCAAGATAACTATTTTTCCAGGGTTTGCCTATGAAAATGACTTTCTGATTCAAAACCGGCTGCCTTGG
>CAYXYA010000359.1:0-2615 GCA_964469185.1 uncultured bacterium
GAGCGTGATCGCCACCCATTGCATCAAGAGCGATTTTCATGATTTTAGTTTTGGTTAGGCAATGTCAACAGCAACTACTTCTTTGCCTTTGTAAAAACCGCAGGTGGGACAAACCCGGTGAGGCAACTTCGCGCTTTTACACTGAGGACAAAGCGAGAGCGACTTCGACTTGATCTTCCAGTTGGTGCGGCGCTTATCGCGACGCTGACGCGAATGCCGACGTTTAGGATTAGCCATGAACAACCTCCAAGATATTTCGGATCGAACGTTCGGCTCGACCTCGAGTTAAGCAGATCAGCAGGATTTCCAGTTCTTCAAGGCGGACCATCGAGAATCCGACGGAGGCCCTGAACATTGACAGGAGTCCAAATTCAAATCACAACCACAGCTTCCGCAGAGACCCCTGCAATCATCGCGGCATAAGGCCCGCATCGGGACCGAGAGAAGAACCGTCTGCCGGATCTGATCTGCGATATCCAAGATATCGCCCTCATAATAAACCGTCTCGACAGCCGAATCCGGAATGACGTCATCCGTTTCTTCTTCCAGAACTTCTTCGGGCTGAGGCCGGTAATGCAATTCAAAAAACGACTTATAACAACTTTCAAAATCTTTCAGACAGCGGTCGCAGGACAAGAGCATCTTGCCCTTGACCCAACCCTTTGCCGATATCAAATCACCGATTTTGGAAAGAACACAATAGATCTCGAGCGGTTCTGGGTTTAACTCGGGCACCAACTCGATGCCCAGCGACTGAGCCCAGCCTTTTTCCTCCACAACCAGATCTTCAAGTTCAAGAGACGGCAATTCAACCTTCAACATCGTTCCAACACCACCTTTATAACAATTCCCGCTTGTTTCGTTCTTAATAATAAGGCCAAAAGGCAGGAAAACAACAGGGGCGATTATAGGAATCCCGCTCTTTGAGTGTCAAGAAAATACCCTGTTTTTAAGGGCTTCTGGAAGTGGTATTACCGAAGATTTGTTTCGATTAAGGTCGCGGATCCGTTATTTAATTTTTCGGAAGGCTTTTTCAACGACCGCGGGCACAAAACCGCTCACGTCGCCGCCCAACTTGGCGACCTCTTTGATCGAACTGGAGGAAAGAAAAATAAATTTCTCGTTTGGCACCAAAAAAACAACCTCGATCTCAGGATAAAGACTGCGATTGATCAATGCCATTTGAAATTCATGCTCGAAATCGGATACCGCGCGCAAACCACGGAAAATAATATTCGCGTTCAGTTCCCTGGCGTAATTGACCAACAATCCGTTGAAAGAGGAAACCTTAACCTTCGGAAGATGCGTCGTCGTTTTCTTAAGCAACTCCACTCTTTCCTTCGCCGAAAAAAAGGGGTCCTTGGAAGGATTAGCAACGACCGCGAGGTGGAGTTCATCACAAATGGCGCTGGCCCTTCCGGCGATATCTAAATGGCCATTGGTGACCGGATCGAAAGACCCGGGATAGAGGCCGATTATTTTTTTCTTAACCATTTCAGTCCGTCCTTCTTAAATTTCCGTAACATTCTCAAGTTCCGAGTCATTTCGGAACAAAGTCAACATCGTATCCCCGTACTTCTTTTGACGAACCATTGGATAAGGGAAATCAGCTAAAACTTCTGTGTCGTCGTTGCCATGTTCCACCGCGAAAATTCCGTCTTTTTTCAAGATCGGATACTGCAGTAATAAACCCTGCAATTTTTTCAAAATCCCTTTTTCATAAGGCGGATCGGCTATTAGAATATCAAACTTCCGGCCTTCTTGATGAAGCAAATGAAAAGCCTTTGAAACCTCTGATGGCATTACACGAACAGGAGAACCGAAAGCCTTTGGATTTATTTCAAAACTCTGCAAATTCTCCTGTATCAACTTGAGACTTTCGATGCCGTTATCCACCATCACCACTTCGGCGACTCCCCGGCTCAACGCCTCTAACCCGAGATTCCCAGTCCCCGCATAAAAGTCCACCACATTGCACCCGGACAACGGCTCGAGCATATTGAACA
This sequence comes from uncultured bacterium, assembly GCA_964469185.1. GTDB lineage: Bacteria > Oederibacteriota > Muellerivitia > Muellerivitales > Muellerivitaceae > CAYXYA01. The sequence continues at coordinate 2,007 of CAYXYA010000359.1, forward strand.
AAGCGCCTTTCACCTTATCGGAGGTTGGGCGGATATTCATATTGTTAGGAACCTTAACGACTCGGCTTTTAAATTTTCCGGCAATAATTCTCATGAGATGTCCCTCTAAGAAATCTGCGCCAAGTCCAGAAGACTATGGTACTTCGACTCTAGGTTTTCCCGAATATTTCTGTTCTCTTCCTGCTTTAATTGCGGGTCTTTCTCAAAAATCGTTATCGCCCTTTTGCGGGCTTCTTCCACAACATCAATATCTTTCTTCAAGTCCACAATACCGCCCTCACGGCGGCCGGATTGAGCAACGCCAAAAATCTCGCCCGGTCCTCTCATCCTCAAATCAACTTCAGATAATTTAAAGCCATCCAAAGTCGAAACCATGATCTTCATGCGTTCAATGGCGTCGCTAGACATCACAGGCGAGGTTAGGAGGAAACAATAGGATTGGTTCGGGCCCCGGCCCACCCGTCCCCGCAACTGGTGTAATTGCGCCAGACCGAACCTCTCGGCATGTTCCACCACCATGATGGTCGCGTTAGGCACATCCACCCCCACTTCAACGACTGTGGTGCAAACCAGGATCTGGATCTCGTTTTGAACGAACTGACGCATCAC
>CAYXYA010000360.1:0-2594 GCA_964469185.1 uncultured bacterium
GATCTTCTCAAGTGAGCGAAAGGGACCCACAGGGGGATGGGTGGAGCGAAACAGAGGTCCTCACAAACCATATTCTAAAACCCCGTGGATGGATGAGGGCTTGAGATGGAAGGGGCAAAAAAAGAAAGCTGTTCATATTTTTTTTGGAGAAGGTCGAAAAAGAAAAAGGCACCAAACGGAACATCACGGCGTGAATTAAGTATGTAATTCCTGATAAATCTACTTCTGATCCAGGGCGACCGCGATATCCTTCTCAAGGTCCTCGGGCTTCACATCGGAAGCGAAGCGCTTGATGGGAACGCCTTTGCGGTCCACGAGGAATTTTGTGAAATTCCAGCCGATGTCCCCCGGAAAAACAGTTTCCAGGTATTTATAGAGAGAGTCCTTCTTCGGGCCATTCACCTCGATCTTATGGAAGAGTGGGAAGGTCACTCCGTAATTGGTTTTGCAGAATTCCTTGATCTCCGCCGCCGTTCCGGGTTCCTGTCCGCCGAACTGGTTGCAGGGAAAACCCAGGATCACCAAACCCTTATCCTTATATTTCTGATAGAGCTTCTCGAGCCCCGCGTATTGGGGCGTGAAGCCGCATTTACTGGCCACGTTCACGACGAGGAGAACCTTGCCTTTGTATTTGGAAAGTTTGACCGACTGGTTGTCGATGGTCTTGGTCTTGAAACCATAAACCGTCTTGGCAATGGATTTGGAAGACTTCGCCACCCCCCAAGAACTCACGAGCAGGACCGCTAAAGCGACGACGGCCATCATCATTTTTTTCATTCTTCTCTCCTTTGGTTGGTTGATGGGAACTATCACACCACAGGATCGAAGGATAAATCTAGAACCTTGTCGCCTTTACCTTTTTGGGTTATCTTAACCGCCGGAATCGAAAGGAATTTTCATGCACTTCGTTCAGATCGCCGTCCTCGCGGTCATCCAGGGTTTAGCCGAACTGCTGCCCGTCTCCAGCTCCGCCCATGTCATCGTCGCGGAAAAGCTGATGGGGCTCGACCCCACCACGCCAGAGATGACCCTTCTTTTGGTGATGCTGCATACCGGCACCATGTTCGCCGTCATCGTTTATTTCTGGGGCGATTGGAAGAGGCATTACTTTCAATCCAGCTTCAAGGGCTGGGCTTTCATGAAGCAGATTTTCCTGGCGACCCTGACGACAGGTATCGTCGGCGGAATCCTGCTGGTCCTGATCGAAAAAGTGCTCCTTCGCGACGTGGACCACGCCGAAATAGAAATGCTCTTCGGTAATCTCAAGTTGGTCTCCATCGCTTTGGCCACGGCGGGAGCCTTGATCCTCCTAGCGGCCGCGCGGGAAAGATATACGGACAACGACCAGGGGTTGGGGCCGAAAGAATCCATCTGCATTGGATTGATGCAGGATTTATGCCTTCCCTTTCGCGGTTTCTCCCGCTCCGGCGCCACGATCTCCACGGGGATCCTTTTGAAGCTCGCCAAATACAAAGCGGAGGAATTCAGTTTTGCCCTGGCAGTGGTTTTGACCCCGCCCGTATTAGTTCGGGAAATTCACCGCCTCATGAAAGCTCATGGCGCCGACCCTTCCATCGATTGGTCCGGGCTCTTCCTCCCAGGACTGATAGGAATGGTTTTAAGTTTTGCCGCCGGGCTCTTGGCGCTCCACTGGCTCTCTCTCTGGCTTTCGCGCGGACGCTGGAAGTTCTTCGGCCTTTATTGCCTGACCTTCGCCGGGGTCGTGTGGTTCCTCAGTTAAAGACCGTTACATTTTTGTAGAAAAAAACCACACCGTCCCAACCCTTCCGCTATTTCCCAAATAATTCCCACGGTTCGAACTTGGTACGCTCCTTGCTTTATCCATGGACTAGATGTGAAAAACGCCAGTCCAGCGCCTTCAAGTAAAGGAGCCCTTCCATGTCGATCGAGGAAAAAGTCGTTGTCACGAATAAACTCGGCCTCCACCTTCGGGCGGCGGCGGAACTGGTGAAGGTGACCTCGAAATATAACTGCCGCATCAAGGTCCGCAATAACGGCGCGGCTGTCAACGGCAAGAGCCTCTTGAACCTCATCGCCCTCGCGGCTTCTTACGGAAGTGAACTGGTCTTCGTGGTGGAAGGCGACGACAGCCAGGACGCCTTGACGGATATCCGCAGTTTGTTCATCAATAAGTTCGGTGAAAAGGAATAATCCCTCCCGTTCAGTGCTTTTTTCTTTTCGACCTTCTCCACTCAGACTGCCATCCGTCAGCTATTTGGGATAACTCGGTATCAAACATCTAGCTCGCTCCACCCATCCCCCAAGTGGGGCCCTTTCGCTCGGTTTTCAGGGATCCAATCCGGCTTTTGGTCAGGGTCTTCGTTGGAGAAGGTCGGGAGTTTTAAAGTCTTTAAGTCTTTAAAAACACCCCGCCCCTTTCTTCGAAAGCCCCAGCCAGGTGGTCCGCCTGGATCATCTCAAGTGAGCGAAAGGGACCCATGCCGACCTTCCATAAGGCAGTCATAGGGGTCGGTATAGTACCGATCTCAATACTTTACAATTTGAGGATCGGCACACCGGGGGATGGGTGGAGCGAAACAGTGGTCCTCACAAACGATCTTACAAAACTCCCT
>CAYXYA010000361.1:0-2577 GCA_964469185.1 uncultured bacterium
TGTCGCCAGAGAGGGCCTGGGGTTTTTAAAAGCTTAAAAAAACACCCTGCCCCTTTCTTCGAAAGCCCCGGGCCAAGTGGCCAGCCGAGATATTCTCAAGTGAGCGAAAGGGCCCCGCTGGGGGATGGGTGGAGCGAAACAGAGGTCCTCACAAACGATCTTACAAAACTCCCGAGATGGATGAGGGCTGGAGAGGGAAGGGGCAAAAAAGAAAGCTGTTCAGGGATCTAAATATATAAGTCCAAAATAAGTTCCCTTCAGTTCAAGACCCCGTACTTTCATACTGGTTGATGCCCCACTTCCATGCCCTGCTGGCGTTCCATAGAAAAAACACGACCGCCAGGGGTGCGCTCACTAGTAACCAGAGAGTAAAGTGCTTGTCGAAAAACAGGCTGACTGGCAGGAATTGGAAGGCTCCATACGGCAGAAGGAACATGAAGAAGACCTGGATCGCGCCGGGATAGATGCCCAAGGGGTAACCGGTGGCCTGGAGCATGGTGTTGGGGATCATCAAGTGCATCGAAGAAGGTCCGATGAATTTGAATGAGATCGAGGTCATGATCACCAGGGCTCCCGTATAAATGACGCATCCCAGCAGCATTAAAAAAGGCACCAGGACCCAGGCGTACCAGGGCGCGTTCGAGTGGTGAAGCGATATCGAAGCGAGAGTGAACCCCGTGATCAGGTTCCCGAAGGAATGGAGCTCGGGACGGGTGATCAAGAGGAAGAAAAGGGAATTCACGGGATAGGTCAAGAGCCGGTCCAGGTCGCCCGTGATCACATAACCCGGGACCATCCAGATGTGGTTGAAAAAAAGCTCCGAGAATCCGAGCGCGGCGGCGGACATCCCGAAAAGGAGCATGACCTGGTCCTGGGTCCAGCCGTTCAATTCGGCCGTCTGGTGGTAGACCACAAAGAGAGGGGCGAGGGAAGCGGTTTGGCGCAGGAAGGCGGTCGCGACGCCCAGGAGAAAGTCGACCCGGTACTCGAATTTGGCCTGAAGGGCTGTGTTAAAAGCCATCCAGTAAACTTTCGCCATGTCTTTCATTCCGCCCTCCTTTCTTTAGCCGCCCTGGACTTCCAACTGTTTCAGGGACTTGAACATGAGCAGACGGCCGAGGATGGCCAAGCCAAGGACCCAGGCCGCCTGCTCCAACATTAGTTGATAAGCTTCCGCTCCGACGAACCAACCCATGTAGATGGAGACGGGCGTATAGATGGTGTGCCGGAAAGGGAGCCAGTAGCCGATGGTCTTCAGGACCGGCGGGAAGAGGGTCAGGGGCGCGTAAATGCCGGCGAAAATCTGGTGCAGGGCGTTGCGGGAGGTCAGCACGGCGTAGAAGGAGTAGGTGTAAAAGATACCCTGGACGAAGACAAAGCAGATACCGAACATCACCAGGAAGCCCAGCAGAAAACTGATGAGGAAAAGTCCGAAAGAAGCGGCGCTAGCGGGAAAAACCTTCGGACCGAGGAATAAATAACCCACCAAGAAGACAACGAGTCCTAACATCCCGTTGAAAAGCACGTCGCTGAGGCATTGGATGAATTGGGATATCTGCAGGTCGATGGGTTTCAAGAGGTCCGTGGCGATGAGTCCGGAACGGATGCGCTGGCCGACCCGCCATTCGATCCCCACGTTGAACGCGTAATTGACGCACAAGGCCAGGAGCAGGTAGGTGTACATATCCGCTTGAGAGATGGGCATCCCGGTCGGGTTCTGGGCGTAAACCTGCCGCCAGACCAGCATGGGGATCGCGTAACCGACGCTGGCGGTCATGATCGAGTTCACCGTGGTGCCGCGATAGGCGAAGCTCGCGCGGATGGTCCTTCCGAACAGGGAGGCATAGCTCTGCAGGTTCTCGCTGAAGTTGAGCTGGGCCTGGAGGGAGCGCACGGTTCTAATCCTTATCCGTCGTCCGGTAGATGCGCGTGACGATGGTCTCGATATCGGTCTTTTCGAAGTTCAGGTCCACCACCGGCAGGCGGGAAAGCAGGAACTGGGTCAGGGCCGGCGCGGCGCCTTCCTCCTGATGTTCCACCACCACGCGGTGTCCCTCGGCCTCTTTCAGGTGGCCGCCCAGCTTTTTTAGCTCATTGATCAGGTTCGTCATCTCGGGTATCTCGATGGGTTTGCGGATCTCGATGACGATACGGCGGTCGCTGGCGTACTTTTGCTCGAAGGCCTTGATGGAACCGTCGAAAAGGATCTGACCTTTGTCCATCATTAGCAGGCGGTCGCAGGTCTCGGTGATGTCCTTCAGGTCGTGAGTGGTAATAAGGAGGGTCGTGCCGAATTTTTCCTGGATGTCCGTGATGTACTCACGCACCTGCTCCTTCACCGAAAGGTCCAGGCCGATGGTGGGCTCGTCCAGGAATGCGATGGCGGGGGCGTGCAGAAGGGCCGCCGCCAGGTCGCAGCGCATGCGCTGGCCCAGGGATAGGAGACGCACGGGAGTGCCCAGAAGGGATTCCAACCCCAGCCTTCTCACCGCCTCGTTGTAAGTAATCTTGTAGACCTCGTCGGGTATGCGGTACATGGTCTTCAAAAGCCGGAAAGTCTCCCGGACCGGGATGTCC
>CAYXYA010000362.1:0-2576 GCA_964469185.1 uncultured bacterium
TCACGAAAGACCGTTCCGCCTTTACCAAAACCGATCTTTTCCTCTATGCCGGGATGGGCCTGCTGGCTTTCAGCCGCTGTCTTTTTTTCGGCCAAACCTACTTCGACAACGACCTGCTGGCTCAGTTCGGCCCCTGGCGGGATTTTCTGAGGGACCAGCTGGCCCATGGTCATTTCCCGCTTTGGAACCTTTACTCCTTCGGCGGCCAGCCCTTTTTCGCCGACCTTCAGAACATGATGGCCTATCCCCCGAATTATTTGACCCTTCCTTTTTCCGTTCCTTACGGTCTGAGTGTTTTCTTTTTTTTGCACCTGCTCTGGTCGGCGGTCGGCATGCACCTATGGCTGCGTTTATTAGGACTTTCACGAAACGTTTCGCGTGTCGGGGCTTTGTTGTTTTCTTTCTCCGGTTTTTTCTGGCTGGAGCTGATCCATCCGCCCGTTCTCGCCGCCTTTTCATGGCTGCCCTGGATCTTTCTAACGCTCGAGTCGCTCGCGAAAGATCCGAAACCGAGGGCCGGGTTCTACGCGGGGTTAGCTTTCGCGATGCTTTTCTTGTGCGGCAGTTTCCAGGTCACTCTCGGCGCGCTCTATGGGGGTGGCGCTTACTTTCTCTTTCGTCTCATGATCCGCCCAACCTTTAACCCCGACCAGAGAAAACGAATGGGGCTCGCGCTGGCCCTCTTGGTTTGGGGCGCTTTGCCGCTTTTGGTACAGTTCATCCCGACGCTGGAATTCTCGGCTCTGACCGAGCGTCGAGCTTCTCCTCAACTATATGAGAACTTAAATTTAGATTGGTCGCTGAGACCCGCGGCCCTTTACCAATTCTTTTTTCCCAGATTCAACCTGCCGACGGATAAGACCATGGCCGAAGTTGTTCAATCTGTGAACCCTTCACAGGGTCCTGGCGGTGATTTCCTGGCGAATTCAGGCTATTTGGGCGTCGTTCTTCCTTTCTTATTCCTTTGGGCTTGGCGCAGAAAAGATAAAAAATTCGTCGTCTTTTGGGGACTCTTCACCTTGCTCTCTCTCTCCCTCTGTCTAGGGCCTTCTTCGCCCCTTCACCGCTGGGTTTTCGAGCTCATCCCCGGGTTCTCACTGATCCGGGTCCCCTTTCGTTTTATCTACCTCTATGTGATGGGCGGAGTGGTACTAGCGGCTTTTGGATTGGAAGAATTCTTGGCTTTTCTGGATCGAAAACAAAACCTGAAAAAAGGACTCTTTCTCTTTCTCGCTTATGGATCTTTTCTTTATTTGATCGCCCTATTCAGACCCTCCCAAAACTGGCGTGAGATAGCGGCCCTATCCTCCGCCTTCGTCGGTTTGACCCTTTATGGGCTGATGCCTTCTTCGAAAAAGATCGGCATTTTTATTTTCCAGGCCGCCCTAGTCCTCCCATTGTGCTTGAACGGCCTGTCGATCTTCATCCCCAACCCTTCCTCGAACTTCGATTTTGAGAAGAACTCGAAAAGCGTCCCGTCCTTCGCCCGACAGGTTTTGCCCGACAGGGTGATCTTCGACACGAAGAACATGCTTTACCCCATTCAAGCCGATGGACAAAAATACCTCATCCCATTCCCCGAGAATGCCGCCTGCGCGATGGGGTTTAAGGATTTCGGCGGTTACAACCCTTTAAGCCTTCTCGCTCGTAAGGATTTCAATGCCGTTCCGCTACCGACCATGGTCAAGATAGGTGCCATCGCGGGTATTCTTTCGGACAAGGACCACGGGCCGCTTCGTGGTTTCAAACTGGAATTCAAGCCGCCCTATTACTTTTATCGCTATCAAAAATCTCTTCCTCACGTCTTCGCACCAAAGTTCATTTTGTCGGGGGTCGAGAAAAAACTTGAAGCCATTTCTAAACCAGGTTTCGATCCTTACGTGTCAGGGATCCTTACTGAGCCCCTGCCTATAGAATATTTTCCAAGGATCTCAAAAATTCACGATCCTCATTTAAAATATCAGATGAGGTTGGACGAACCGGATCACCAGCTATACAGCGTCAACGTCGATCAATTCAGCCTCGTTGTTTTCACCGAATCGATGTTCCCGGGTTGGAAAGCTTGGGTCGACGGCCAACCCGCGAGGCTTTTCACAACTGACCAATTATTGAGGTCTGTTTTTGTTTCGGCCGGCCAACACCAGATCGAATTCCGATTCGAACCCGATTGGGGAAAACCCATTCTTTTTTGGCTGTTCGTTTGGGCTTTCTTAACTTTGATCTTTTGGCTTTATGCCGGGCCCAAAAGGAACCGCCGTGCGTAATCCCTTGCTCACCCTGCTCAAAAAAACCGCCTCGGCGGTCAGCGGGCACGGATTAGGGCGGATCAAGCCCATCCGCGCCAGCTATGACTTTTTCTACCGTCTTTTGAAACCCTCCTCCGTTTTAGTCCAAGGCCAGCGCATGTGGCTGGACGACAAGGACAGTCTGGAACTCGCGACCCGCGAGATCTATGAACCGATGGAAACCCACTTATTCAAAAGGGAGATCAAACCGGGGCAAACGGTCTTGGACATCGGCGCGAACATCGGTTATTACACACTCATCGCCGCGAAGCTCGTCGGACCCTCGGGAAA
>CAYXYA010000363.1:0-2564 GCA_964469185.1 uncultured bacterium
TTATCGGCGTCCGGAACGACAGCGATCTTGAGGGGCGCCGAGAAAGGGGCACGGTGTAGTTTTTCGGAAAGATAGAGCGCCACCTTGACCGTCATTTCTTTTTTCTTTTTCTCATCGGGATCGTCGTGCCAAAAATAGTCGCGGTGGACCCAAAAGAGGTCGGGATGCGTTTTATTGAGGACCTGTTTGCAGGTCGCGCAGCCGGAACAGTTAGGACCTTGCTGACAAAAGAGGCTTCGCGCCAGGGCCAAAGCGTGGGTTTTCTTGCCCGAGCCCTCGGGCCCTGTCCACAAAAAGCTTTGAACACCCTGGTTGTCCAATAGTCCTTTCAAAAGCTTTTCGACTTGCGGTTGGGACTTCAGGTTTTCAAGACGCGGAATGAGGAACTCAGGCATGACGGCCTTTCGGACGCGCGGGAACCCGTGTTGGTAAACGATCGATGAGTTTTTCAATCATTTGCTGATAGACCTTCTCGACGCTTTGCCGCGCGTCCAGCGTCAGGACCCGTTTTTTATCCCGACGCGCGATCTTCAAGAAAATAGCGCGGACACGCCGGTGAAAATCGAGTTTTTCCCGCTCCATACGGTCCCTGCCCTTCCCCCGGCCGAAGGCGCGTTTAAGCCCCAACTCGACCGGCACGTCGAAAAAGACGGTGATATCGGGCGACAACCCGCCCGTCGCGGCGCGGTTCATGGTCTCCAGGAGTTTCAAGTTGAATCCCCGACCACCGCCCTGGTAAGCCAATGTGGAATCCGTATAACGGTCGCAAAGGACCACTTTGCCCTGACGTAAAGCGGGCTCAATGACTTCTTTCACGTGCTGGGCGCGGTCGGCGAGGAAAAGAAAAAGCTCCGTCTCGGATACGAGGTTGTACTCAAGGCGGTTCAATATCCAATGGCGAAGCTGAGTGCTGAGTCGGGACCCTCCCGGCTCGCACGTGAGTACGAAGGGGATCTTGTATTTTTTTAGGACCGTGCTCAGCAGTTTCAGTTGGGTGCTCTTCCCCGAGCCTTCAGGACCCTCGAATGTTAGGAATAAACCTTTTTTCAATTCCATACCCTCATCAAGTTATAAATTCTTCGCTTCGCCGATGCTGAAAACATAACCGATATAATCCGTATTGGGTCGCTTGCCGCCGCTCTGGCTCACCAACCCGGCCAATTGGCCCCGGTGATAATGTGAGTGATTGACCACATGCATCAACACATTCTGAACGACCTGCTCCGTGCGTTTGCCCTGGGTATTGACGGAAATGAACTTTTCCTTCATCTCTTCCGGTCTCAAATGGGCCAAATAATCTTTCCATTGGCCGTGAAGCTCATCGAGTTTTTGACGACACTCCGGCAAGGAATAAGGAGGATTGGGATCGGTAAAGCGGGAAGTATCCTCTTTTTTCAACCGGGCCAGCCATACATCGAGAGCGAAAAGGATATGGCCCATGAGTTTGACGGCCTTCTCAGGGGGATCGGCCATCTCGGAAAGAGCGGTCAGGAACTGGTCGTTCGCCCAGTGATTGTATTCATAATTCTTACGAAATTGCTCGAGCAGCGCGTCCATTGCGGCTACCTCTTTTTTCCTGGCATGATGATTTTTCTTGGATCCTTCGGATCTTTCAACGCTTTACCCGCGGCGGTCTTCTTATGAAGTTCGAACAAATGCCACCCTTCCTGAAAATCCCAGCGCTCAAAAGGCTTATAACCCAATTTAGAAAGACCCTTCAATAACTCAATGATCAGTTTGGGCTGGTCCAAACCATCCACCGCCACCACCGCGATACGGGAACTATTGTATGCCATCCATTCGGCCTTACGGTCAGCCGGTTTAAAATTATACTGGTTAAGGCATATTTGGTCGCCCGAATTAAAATTAACGACTCCGGAAACCCACCCGTTCGCCCATCCCGCCTCCAACTCCCTCTTGTTCAAATTTTCGATGATGCGCTCCGCCGGATGCTGCCGGGGTATCCGATGGATACGGTCGAAGAATATGATGGTTTGGGTCAGTAATGTGAAGACCAGGAAAAGACCGGCCGCCTTTCGATACCGGATCGGCGCTTGCTCAAAAAAGAAAGCCAACCCCAAGGCTACGAAAACGGGGAAATAGGTGAAGTAACGGAAGCAAAGAGCGTCCCAGACGTGGTCGCTCAAAAGGAAAAAGAACATGAGCGCCATCATCGGAACTAAGGCTTTGATGGCTTCGACTTTTTTTCCTGATGGTCTCCAAATGGAGAATCCATAATCTAAGAACGCAGAGGCGTAAAGAACGGCGGTCCATATCTTAAAAAATTCGGCGGGCCATCCTGAACGGACAGGGTCTAACGATTGGCCTAAAACAGAGGCCTGAAGATATCCATAGGGCATGTTGTCGTTCCAAAACTGCGGGAAAGCCTCCAGCAGAAGACGGATCCGATAAAGGATGGTCGAAAACGAGGAAAACCCATAGGTCAGATAGCCGGGAGGGTACTGCGGGTCCATGCGCTCTCGGACAAGACCGCACCCTATGGAGAGCGCCAAAATGCCGAATCCCGGATTATGCCGAATCAGTTTTGCTTTGCCTGTATTCCC
>CAYXYA010000364.1:0-2553 GCA_964469185.1 uncultured bacterium
AAAAGCCGGGTGCGGCCAAAGTTTGAACTCCAGATCCGGTGAACGTGCGCTCCTTGAATGGTTTCTGACTTGGGCAAATTCGCTTTTGGGTCTTCGTATTTTTGGCGGCTCGTCACCACGTGCGTCTCCAAACCATTCGAAGACAGATGGAAAACCAGATCAGACAGGATCTGGCTCGTGGCGGAGTGATCGGGATAGAAATAACGGTTGATAAAAACGATTTTCATAGATCTGTCTAGTTTGTTTCCACACGCTTTCCGACGCAAATAGCAGGATTACCCGCATTGGTTGTCCACGGGAGAAGATCCTTTGTCGCGACACCGCCGAGGCATAAAACGGCCCCCTCTCCTATCGTCACCCCCGGCCCCACCATTGTTTTCGCGCCGACCCAAACTTGATCCTTAATCTGAATCGGCCGGCTTATAAGGTCAAAAGAGCGTTTTGACCAATCATGGTTCCCGGTACAAAGGTAGGCCGCCTGAGAAATACAACAATGGGAACCAATATTCACCTCCGAAAGGTTATCGATCCATACGGCTTCGCCAATCCAGCTAAACGTCCCAATTTTAATCCGCCAAGGAAATTTGATACGCACACGCGGTTTGATCACGACGCCTGCGCCGATTTTAGCTCCAAAAAAACGAAGAAGGACTTTTCTCCACCCGGAACCCGGCAAAGCGCTTGAAAAAAACAAAGCCTGGATCAGGACCCAGAACACTTCAATAATTTTTCCGGCACCTCGATCGAATGAAGTTTTATTAAAACTGTCTAATTTCATAAAGACCCCCTCCTTGTCCAAGCCGGACTTTGGCGGCGCCCTGCTAAAATATCCTCGTAGACAGCCTGGAGCGCCACCATCAATTTGTCCCAAGTTAATTTTTCTTGTATGAATTGACGCCCATGATCACCCAGGCGTTGCCGAAGTCCGGCGTCGTTCAATAGCCGATGAATTGCCGACGCGGTAGAATCAACTGTGGGATCGCACACCAAACCTGCTTCGGCCTTTTGGATCATCGGCGCTAGATCCACTTTATTGCTCACCACCACCGGGCACCCAGCCGCCATCGCCTCCGCTACCGATAAACCAAAATTTTCCTGTAGACTCGGCAGCACAAATAGATCAGCCCCGTGGTAAGCGGCCCGGCAAACTTCCTTGCCGAGCATCCCCGTAAAAAGGACCTTCTCCGTCAACTTCAGATCGGATACCTGCTTCTTTAAATCAGCCACATAATTTGTCTCTCCACCTCCCGCCATCACAAGGAAAACATCGGGATGCTTATCCGATAAAACCTTCAAAGCGCCCAAAGCTACTTCCGGCTGTTTCTTATAATGGAGCCGGCTCAAAAAAAGCAGGATCTTTTTTCCGCGCAGTTGAGGGTATTTTTCAATCCATGGATCGCCTTTAAAAGGCTCATAAAAAAATTCTGAGACTCCCAGCGGGACAATGAACCCCTTTTCAGAAATGCCAGAGACTTTCGAGTTTCTACATTCATTTTCTGAGGTAAAGTGGATTCCTGAGGCATTTTTTAAAATCTGGTGAGCCATAAAATATAGGTAAAGCTTCTTTTTCCACGCGCGCTGCGATAAAGACCAGGCGTCCAGCATCCCACAGGGCCGCAAAACATAGGGTTTTCTTGATCTTTGACAGAGGCCTGCCGCCGCCAACACCGGATAATCCCAGATCATGTGAAGATGAACCATATCCGCTTTCCCGATCAACGAAGGCAAGGCCGTCGCCAACCGATTCGACCGACGCCATCGTGGAAATTCACTCGGAAACAAATGGAGTTTCGTTCCTTTGACCGCGTCCTCCGGCTCGTACCCGATATCTGTCGAAGCGATCGCCACCCGGTGGCCAAGTTTGGTCTGAGCCTGGGCCATTCCAAAAAGAGCCGTGACAGGCCCGCCCGAGGCGCGTGACAGATCAGGAATGACATGAAGAATATTCATGATCTTACTCTTTCAAAAGCCGTCGAAGATGCTGTTTGAAATTTGAAAACGAGAAATAATCTCGCGGTTCCCTTAATCTGGGTTTGTTTAAAAGTAACTTCTCTAAACCTTGCATCAATTCCTCTTCATTTTCGGGATTAACCATAAGCCCAAGCTCCCCATCCAACAGCGCGTCCGCACTGCCATCCTGGTTTCCGCCAAGCACGGGAACCCCGGAAGCGGCAGCCTCCAAAAAAACGATCCCAAAACCTTCGCCGGTGCTAGGCATCACGAATCCATCAGCCATCCGGTAAATAAGGGGCAGCTCCGAATCCTTGATCTCTCCCATAAAAAATACATGGCGGTCAACGCCGCATTGTTTCGCCCAGTTTTCTAACCGCGGCCGGTCATCACCGTCTCCGGCGATGGCATAAACCAGATCCGGACAGCTTTTAACCAGCCGAGGCAAAACTTTGATCACTTTGTCATGCCCTTTGTATTTTTCCGCCTTCGAAAGACGTCCGACAGTTAAGAGAATTTTTTTACCTTCGAATCCATAGCGTTTGATGCAATCAACCGATTTTGGGCCGGGGGAGAATCTTTCATGCAGCACCGGTGGTAAAA
>CAYXYA010000365.1:0-1519 GCA_964469185.1 uncultured bacterium
ACAATGTTTCGGATTTTTTTTCGATCATCAGTTTAACGGCTTCCAATTGACGGACAGCGTTAGGATGACCCGGCGACAGTCTTAATATCTTAGTGAATTGTTTTTGAGCCGCCGACAAGTCTCCCTCATGTTGGAACCGCCCGCCCTCGTTCAAGAATTCCAAGATCTGCTGCTCCTGCATATGGATGGACTTTTGAAGATAAGCGTTGAGGTAAACGTTCCCGGGTGCCTTGGCCAAAGATTTCTTTAAAAATTCGATCGCGCTTTGAAAGTCGCTATGAACATAGCAGCGGATCGCTTGTTCGAACAAACTCACGACAGCCGCACGGTCGGGATTCGCTTCCAACCCTTCTACCCCGGTGGAAAGGAGTTGTGTTATTCCCTGCTGTAGATATTGAGCCACTTCCGCCATCCCCGAGTTGAGCTCATGCGCCTTATTCCAGGCAACCAAAGCGCCCAATAAGTCCCCCGATTTATAAGTCTCGATCGCCGACTGATTCAACGCATTCGCTTTAGCAACCGCCTTTTCTTTTTGAACGGCGTTTTTCAGGTCTTTTTGCAGGGTGCTCGCCTGTTCATTGTTGGGGTCCAGCTTTAAAACATGCTCCACATGGACCAACGCGTTCGGCAGATCATGTTGCTGCTGACAGGTCAAAGCTGTCTGGTAGAACTCGTGAGCCTTTGCCCTGTTATCCAGCTCATCTTGAATTGCCTTTAGGTAAGCCGCAGCCTGTTTGTTCGCTGGATCCGCCTCAAGGATCTTCTGGAACTCGAGGATCGCCGCCTGGGCCTTTCCTTCCCGATACATCGCGAGGGCGGACTTAACGACTGTGGACGTGTCTTTCTTTTTTTCGGTCTTATCATCCATTTCGCGCAATTGCGCCATAAGTTCATTGGCCGCTTTATGCTCCGGTATTTCCTGGAGGATCCGTTTCAATTCTCCCCGCGCCTCATCATGGCGCCGCTTCTCGAAATAATCCTGGGCGCGCTTCAACCAGCCAGCGATACGGTCTTTTTGCTGGGAAGATTCCAACTGGGACATGAGCGATTGCGCCGAAGCCCTGGAAGACGAAATCCCCTTCAAACCCAGATCGATCTCACTGGGCGACGTGGCTTGCTCCATCGCGGCTTCCCGGGTGATCAAGCTGGCTTTCACCAAGCTGATCAAGGATTGATCGAAGGTTTGCATCCCGTATTGACTTTGACCCTCGGCGATGAAACTACGGATACTCAGCACCTTTCCCTCAGCGATCAACGATTTAATGGTGGGTGTCACGATCATGATCTCGCAAGCCGGAACGACCCCCGCTCCATCAGCCTTGGACACCAGCAGCTGGGAAACCACCGCCCGAAGGGTGTTGGAAAGTTGGATACGAATCTGATTTTGCTGTTCAGAGGGAAAGAAATCCAAGATACGCTCAATGGTTTGAATGGTATCCATGGTATGCAGAGTGGATAAAACCAAGTGGCCTGTTTCAGCCGCTGAAATGGCAGCCTGGACCGTTTCCACGTCGCGCAT
>CAYXYA010000365.1:1529-2550 GCA_964469185.1 uncultured bacterium
TACTTCAACGCCGAGCGGAAGCTCTCGGTATCTAAACCCACTTCCCTTTGGGTAATGCTGGATTTCTTGTCCGGATGCACGAACTCGATCGGGTCTTCGACGGTCACGATATGGGCATTCCGGTTGGTGTTCATCTCGTTGATCATGGCTGCCAGGGTGGTAGATTTCCCCGATCCCGTGATACCCGTCACGAGGATCAATCCCCGCTGTTCCATGGCGATCTGCTTCAAGATCGCCGTCGGCATGTTGATGTCCTCGATCCGCGGGATGATCTGCGGAATGACCCGCATGATGATCTCGGGCAATCCCCTTTGCCAAAGGATGTTCGTTCGGAAACGGGCCAACCCTTCCACCGCGTAAGCCAGGTCAACCTCATGACGGTCGTCAAAAAAAGTTTTTTTCTGTTTTTCATCCATCAAACTGGTCGCAAGATGATTTAGTTCTTGCGGAGTTAGGAGGGTCTGGCTTTGCGGGATCAGATCCCCGTCAACGCGAAAAAATGGCGGAGCGCCAGCCTTGAGATGGACATCTGAGGCCTTTTTTTCAACCATGGAATTAAGGATCTGTCGAAGCTCCATCCCATCTCCTGTCGACAATAGGTATATCCGCTGAAAGCCTTCTTATTATATCAATAGTAGCGCCGGAAAATCCGAATGTTTTAGGGTCTTTTGGGTTTCAGATCTCCGGCGATCTGGAACGCTAGGCCGCTTAAAAAGGAAAGCCCATCCTTTTCGAATCTTTCAGCCAGCCGACCATACTCCACTTGATTCTTATCCAGCACGGAAAGCGTTCTGTGATCCGCCGAAAGCTTTTCCATTGTCGCGATCTTTTTTTCGATCCCCGCGCGATCCAATTCCAGCGCCAGTTCGTAACATCTGCGCGCCCGAGAGTAATCCTTTTGAAGAATATAACTGTTCGCCAGATTTGTGTAATTCAGCAAGTACCGGGGATCAGCCGTGATCCCCTGGAGGCATAAACGTCGGCTCATTTCCAGGTAACCCTTCCGTCCTAAAATGACCGC
>CAYXYA010000366.1:0-2544 GCA_964469185.1 uncultured bacterium
TATCCCTGGAAAATAAACCAGTTTACGTTCCCGGCGAGGTCTTGGTCCGTCTGAAGGAGAGCGCGAACGCCGACGACAAAGCTAAGGTGATGGCCGTCGGCACGGCCAAGTCCTCGTTTCTCCCGAGTGTTTTTAAGATCAAACTAGCCCCTGGGCAGGATGTCTTGAAGGTTGTGGAGAGCTTGAAATCCAACCGCGCGTTGGAATACGCCCAGCCGAACTATATTTATCACGCTTTGACGATCTGCTCCCTGCCTACGGACACTTATTACGTCAGTCCCGAAAAATGGCCCTTCCTCAAGATCCAGGCAGACCTGGCCTGGACTTTGATCACCTGGCCCGCCTGTCCGCCTGGAACGCCTGCTTCTCCTCCCGTCAACGCCGTTACGGTGGCTGTCCTGGACACTGGCATCTCCCGCAAACACCCCGACCTTCGAAATGTTCCTCTGATAGGCTACAACGCGATCACCGGTTCTGGTCAGGAAGTCGGACCCTCGCTCGATTCGGCGGGAGTGACCGCCACCGACGATGATTTTGGGCACGGAACCTACGTCTCGGGGATCCTCGCGGCCGAATGGAACATCAGTAACCCTGAAAGCGGGTCCACTTCCTGTATAGGAGGTTCGCCGACCAAGGGAATGGCGGGG
Organism: uncultured bacterium; assembly: GCA_964469185.1. Classification (GTDB taxonomy): domain Bacteria; phylum Oederibacteriota; class Muellerivitia; order Muellerivitales; family Muellerivitaceae; genus CAYXYA01. Next base: position 648 of record CAYXYA010000366.1, read on the forward strand.
TTGGCGCCGGGAGTCACGCTGATGGCGGTGAAAGTCCTGGATGAAACAGGTTCCGGGACGAGCGAGGAGATCGCGCTGGGGACCAACTACGCGGTCAGCCATGGTGCCCGAGTCTTGAATTTTTCCCTGGGCGGTTCGTCGGACCCCATTGAGCAAGCCGCTATCGAGGCGGCTTTGGCCGCCGGCTGTGTGGTGGTGGCGGCATCCGGAAATGAGTCCGATCTGCCGAACACTCTGGCGCCCGTATCTTATCCCGCCGCCTATCCCGGGGTCATCTCGGTCGGCGCGACGGATCAAAATGACAAAGTTGTTTTTTATTCGAATGGGGGCGAAGGATTGGACCTGGTGGCTCCCGGCGGAACCGCTGTTGAGACGGGGAGCAGCATTGTGGATTCTGCTTACGATATCTTCAGCAGTTCCATCTGTCCGCTCTCTCCCGCAGCCATCTCGGAAGGAGGATTCGAGCCTTACACCGTGGACGCTAACTTTGGCGTCGCCTCGGGAACCTCGGCTTCGACGCCTTTTGTTTCCGCGACAGCCGCCCTGCTTTTTTGTCTCTATCCGAACCTGACCAATGTTCAAGTCGCCAAGCAGATCAACGACAACACGGACAGCCTCAATAATAACGCGGGCTGGGACAAAAATAGCGGTTATGGACGGCTGAATGTTTACAAAGCCTTGTCCAACCCGATAGGAAGCGGACAGGTCGTCGCCTACACGAAGACCTTCAATAGTCCCAATCCCTTTTATACCGATCGGCAGAGTTCCACCAATATTACGCTGGCGATAACGACGCCTCAGGCTGTCCAGCTGACCATTTACGACACTTCGGGCGAGATCGTTTTGAGCAAGAGCTACGCCGCGTCCGATCTGAACGACAATCCCTCGAACCCTCAATTCAAATCTTATTATGTCCCCTGGGACGGTCGGAACGGAACTGGCCAAAAGGTCAAAACGGGCATTTATTTTTACACGGTCAATGTCGGGGGACAGATCGGTCGCAACAAGATCGCGGTCATCCAGGGTTCCAATTAATGAACCCATATTCACCGCCAAGACGCCAAGCCCATTCGTGCCGCAGCGAAGGGCAGATGGCTAAGGAGACCTTAAGGCGAAACAATGAAATCTTGTCGGCCAATATTTTAAAAATGTTTAAAAAAAATATTTTTTCATGTTTTAACTTGGCGTCTTGGCGTCTTGGCGGTGAATTTTTGTTTTTCATTTTGTTGCTTGCTACTCCGGTTTTCGCCGATCAGCAGGGCGGTCAAAGGTCGGCTTCTTATTTGGAACTGGGGATCGGCGGGACACAGGCGGCGATGGGCGGGGCGACGGCGGGGGTGCGCAACGACGTGGCTTGTGGTTTTTGGAATCCCGCCGGCTTGACGGGCTTACGCGGTTTCCAGGTGGAAGATCAATACACCCTCCTTTCCCTCGGTCAAGAGTTGAACTATTTAGGTCTGGCTAATTCTTTCAGGGACCGGTTCTTTTACGGATTGTCTTTCATCTATTACAGCGCGGGAAGCGATATTGAGGCGAGGATAGGCCCGACCGCGGATCCCGACAGCGTCTTTGCCGATACCGAGATGACCTTCATCGGATCCTTGGCGTTCCGACTGAATCCGCGGTTGTCCTTTGGACTCAACATCAAGGTCTTGACCCAGTCCATTGGGACCTTCGCCTCGGGATTCGGCCTCGGCGGGGATATGGGCCTTCAGTATCGCCTTAGTCCGGATACCACCCTGGGTTTCGCGGCTCAGGATGTTCTGACCAGTTTGACCTACAACACCTCGACCGCCTCGAGCGCGTCCGCGCCCGAGCAGATCATACCGACGACATTGCGGGCGGGCATCGCCCAACGCCAGGAAGATATCAAGGTGAAGGCCAACGGCGATCTGGA
>CAYXYA010000367.1:0-2142 GCA_964469185.1 uncultured bacterium
TTGGCCCGGGACCAGCTTCGCCAAGTTATCCCAAAGATCCCTGGATTCTTCTCCCGAGCCCGGGCACTTGACGTCCATTATCTTGACCACGGGTTGGGGCACTTTCGCCAGGTCCACCGCGCCGCTGGTCTCCAACAAAACTTTGTAACCCTTTTTGAGCAGGGCTTCCATCAAGGGATAGACGCCGTCCTGTTCCAAAGGCTCTCCGCCGGTTATTTCCGCCAGCTTCACGCCGAAGGAATCCACCTTAGAAATAATTTCCTCGAGTCCTTTGTTCTCGCCGTCATAAAAAGCGTAGGCCGTATCGCACCAAGAGCAGCGAAGGGAACATCCGGTCAGTCGGATGAACACACAGGGCAATCCCGCCCAGGTAGACTCGCCCTGGAGGCTTAGATAAATTTCGTTGATCTTGAGGGAAACAGCGGCGGTCGTTGGCATAAGAGCGTCAGTTTAATCCAAGTCCAAGCTGATGAAAAGCAAGGCACTACCTCATCTGGGGCACCCCTTGACCCTCTACCCCTTCAGCCGTATTGTGAGGCCCTGCAATCTTTACGTGGTTTTCTCCCGCAAAAGGTAGGTTTTTCCTCTCTTTCCGAGCGTTTTCCTGTAAGATGGCAACTCCTTCGGTGCTTTTGATGCCGTCGGAGATTTTAAATTTTTGTTTTGTAGAAAGGTTGTTGAAGCATGGCACAAGGTACAGTGAAGTGGTTTAAGAATGAAAAAGGTTTTGGTTTCATTTCCCAAGACGGAGGCGAGGACGTATTTTGTCACTTCTCCGCGATTCAATCAGATGGATTTAAATCCCTGAATGAAGGCGACCGCGTGGAATTTGAAGTTGCGCGTGGCGATAAGGGTTTGAAGGCTGAAAACGTCCGCAAAATATAATTTTGCGTCGTTCGAAAAAGCCTCTGAGGGAAACCTCAGGGGCTTTTTTTATTTCAGGGCAAAAAATCAAACAAAAACGTTTTTCACCACAGAGACTCAGAGAGCTCAGAGTGAGACAAAGACCCTAATAATGGGTTAAATCTTCAACCCAAAAGAATTGCCTTCCCTGAGTACTCTGAGAACTCTGTGGTTCGATCGGTTTTACCAATTCTTACACTTCGCCTGGGTTTTTTTATAGTTCTTCATCGTGTCGATCTTGCCGTTCTCTTTCGTCGCCTCGTTCTTGAAGCGGGCCATCAGCGGGTCAACGATATGGTTGATCCTCGCGGCAATGATCGCCCTCCCGTTCACCATCGACAATACACTCAGCGGCTTGGCTTTTGTCGGGATGCCCCGGTCGGCCTTGAGCGCCCTTTCGATCAACGCTTTATACTTCGTTAAAAGCCGCGTGTTGATGGACACATGCTGGTTCTCATGGGCCAGGATCACGTTATAAGGGCAGGACCCCAGGGGATATTGGCTACTGACATAGACGTCCATCCGGGCATAAGAAAAATTCACATTGACCGTGTCCGTCCAGACATAGAACCCGTCCCGCCGCGGATGATCTTTCCCCCCAATCTTGTAATCGATCTTGATCTCATTCTCCGCCATGGTCACGCCGGGATTGTGCATAAGGTTATTGTGGAATTGCATGTGGCGCATCTGTTCGATCTGGGCCGTCGTTAAGTTATGGAAATAACGGGGTGTGATGGGATTGGTCACTACATGAATGACCGACGAGGCTTTGGCGCGTTTCGTCCTCGAATCTGAAAAGCTGGGGACACTCCAAAAACAGACGAAAAGAACCAAGAGGAGTTTGAATTTCATCAGAGTCCTTTCAAAATATCATGGACAGAACGACTACCTGTCAAAACTTCAGCCGATAAAACGAAAGGATCTGCTTTCTTCCCTTCTTTGTGGATCTCAGAGGCCAGATAAACGAATTGTTTCAGCTCCGGCGCCGGCTTGAAGAACCATTGCCAGTGGTCGTTGCGGCAAAGGGTTTCACCCAGATAAACGCCCACGATACCCAAAAGGATCCTGGCACTTTCCTCATCCTCGACCTCACCCAACAACTCCGGCAAGTAACCTTGAAGCCTTCCCAACGATTCTATAGTGAAATCGGGTTTTATTTCTTTCAAGTCCTCGTCGGCATTGCGCACAAGCCGGGTGATATAGCGTCCGGCTGTGATCACGTCATTGGGGTCTGGATTT
>CAYXYA010000367.1:2152-2544 GCA_964469185.1 uncultured bacterium
ATTTTCAGGAGAGTGCCGATTTACGGCCGCCTCAACGACCAAAGCTTTGGCCCTAGCCGTTCTTTGAAGGACTACCCATAAGCGGTTCAAAGCAATGACCGCAGCGTAAACACCGCCCAAAGACATGAGAACTTCGACCCAAAAGGCGGGAACGGCTGGAAAAAAAGAAGCGGGGTATTTGTTATTCAGGACGGGGACAAGAGAGAAAAGCGCGGCCAATACAAAGAAGGGCCAGGGAGAATAAGCTTTGGCCCGCATTAAAATTCGATCCCCTCTTTGGACGGCGCTTTCTGGTCGAAATAATGTTTTTCTTTTTTCATTTCAGTCACCAGATCGGCCTTGGCGACCAACTCCGGCCAGACCTGATGGCCCGTAATGACCAACTCGCACTT
>CAYXYA010000368.1:0-2534 GCA_964469185.1 uncultured bacterium
CATTTGATCCGTCAATATCAGCAATGCATAGATAAGATCCTTCGGTAAGTACATCCTCCATAAAAAAGATTTTGTTCCGAGAAGCAGAATAATTTGGATATAAAAAAAGGATTCTTTCTGTTTTTTATCGAAGATTTATTCTTCTTTCTATTTCAGGAAAATTGTCAAAGAATTCATTGCCTGAACAAGCTTGTCAAGCGTTGGTTTATCGGGCAAAGGAATTTCCAGTGATCGTCGACCTGCTCTTTGATCCACTCTCACACTGAATCTGCTTGAGAGTGACTCTATAGAGCTGCCTCCGCCATTTGTCAGACTTTTTTGTACACCAGAAAGAAATGAGATTCCCGCTTCAATCAATGAATTCAAAATCGCTCCCGAAGGTAATAGGTCTGTTTTTAACTGGGTCATTTCATCTTTTTTGGCCGATTCGTCCGATCCATCCCGCTTTGATTCATCTTCTTTATGACCCAGGACCGTCGCATCCGTCATTGATTCTACCGCTTTCATAAACCGGCTTAAGCGGTTTCCTTCCATTAGAACCTCATCGTGATCTCCTTCCAAAACGCCTGAGAATAACGCTTTTTTGAATCGGTATAAAGACAGCATTCCATGCTCTATCGTGTTCTCCGCCACGAAATTGACAACCCGCACCGCGCGCTCCTGGCCCATTCGATATACACGGCTGATTCTTTGCTCCAGCACTGCCGGATTCCACGGAAGATCGAGATTCACAACAACGGAAGCGTCTTGCAAATTAAGCCCAACACCTCCTGCGTCCGTAGAAATAAATACCCGGCATTTGGGATTCTCCTTGAAAGAACGGATCAGCTCCCCGCGTTTGCCGGAAGGAACGCTTCCGTGAAGATAAACGTATTTCCATCCATTTTTATCCAGCATCCTTTGTATCAATTCGCCCATCCGGGTCCATTGCGAGAATATCACGACTTTTGTTTTGGGGTCTTCCAGCGCTTCACGGAGCTGGGTTTCAAGTTCGTCGATCTTTTTTCCATGAACCGTATTTTTATCTACCAAATACGTGCTGTCGCAAACCATCCGCATGATTTGCAGAGAACACATGAGACGCTTCTGATCCTTTTCGTCCAGAAAGTGACGCCGCTTCCATTTGGCCACAAGACGGGCAACAATCTCTTTTTGCTCGTCATGAATTTGCATTTGTTCACGGGTCATTTCGACAAAATAATTCTTGTCCATTCGGTGTGGCAATTGTTTCAGGACCTCGTTACGCTTTCTTCGTATCAGAACAGGCTCCAAAGTTTTTCCAAGGGCGTGAAGATTCCTGTATCCAGCGACTTTTCCCTCTTCATCTCTTATTTGGTGCCGATCCAGGAACCTGAACAACGGGCCCAAATGATGCCTGTCGATAAATTCAAGAATGGAGTGCAATTCTTCCAGGCGGTTTTCCAGCGGAGTGCCAGTTAGGACCAAAGCATACTGGGACGATAACTGCTTCACCGACCGTGCCAAACGGGTTCTCCAATTCTTAATTCGCTGGGCCTCATCCAATACAATCAAATCGGGTGTCCATCGATGAATTGAATCGTGATCCCGATAGATGACATCGTAATTGATGATTTTATAAAAAGAGTCCTGCGCATACTGCTGTCGTCTCTGATGCCACAATCCGTTGATTACTTGCACCGAACGATGGGTAAATTTCTCGATTTCCTGTTTCCACTGATGCTTTAAGCTACTCGGGCAAACAACCAATACCCGGCTCACGCCAAAAGCGCGGGCCATTACCTCGGCCGTCCCAATGGCCTGAATAGTTTTACCCAAACCCATTTCATCGGCGATCAAAGCACGTCCCGCTTTTGACGCGAACAAAATTCCTTCCCGCTGGTACGAATAAAGATTCACTTTCAAAAAACTGTCCCAAGAGGGTTCCTGAGCTCCGTTGGGAAATAATTTGTCAATCTTTTGTTTTCGCGCTTCACAGTCCCTCATTTGCGCGATAAAAGTCAATGCGTCTTCGTGAAAACGAACATCTTCGTCCAAAAAATTAATTTCTTTCCTGAACTTGTCAAAACAGCGAAACCCCCTGGCCATCAAAAAACCTTTCTCGTCAAAATATTTCCGGACAAGATTTTTGAGCGCCTTTTTTGACTTCCTGCCAACGGAGAAATAGACTCTTCTTTGCAGACCATAACGCAACGTCAAGGAAGAATGCTCGGAAATATAGCCTTTTTTCAGCTCATCCTTTGTTTCCTGTTTTCTGCCAATCCGTCTTAATACACATTCCACATGTTTGCATGTGCCGAGAGTGTTGATGGAAAAATCGGGGCAATCGCAATAATTAATTCCCAGCGCCTCTCCCCGGATCACCACCCGGTAAGCCCTTCCTGAGACAGGACTTTTCACCCTAAACTCAGAAAATACCGGATGCGAACCCACGTTTTTGATTCGAAAAGGATGAACGCGGCCGATTTGTTTCCTCAAAGCGATCTGCCATTCTTCAAGACTCAAATGGTTTGGTCTTTTTAGTGGTGAAACCTGAACTTCTTTTTTATTCTTAA
>CAYXYA010000369.1:0-2525 GCA_964469185.1 uncultured bacterium
GTAAAGGCGGTCGATCAGGCGGTCAAAAAATTGCACACAACGAGGTCGGCTTTCGCCCGCGTGGCCCTCAAAGAAGCGCTCCGCGGTCTCAAGACAAAACAATTGGAACATCAGCACCGCCAAGGTTACCAGGCGCATCCTGTCGTTCGGGACGAGGTTGGCGTTTGGGAGAAGGAACAAGCCTGGGGCGATGAATGAAGCGGGGTGAAGTTCGTTGGTATAAATTCTCCCATCCGGATAAGAAGCGGCCCGTTTTGATCCTCACTCGAAGTTCCGTTATTGACTACATGAGTGAGGTGACTGTCGCGCCCATTACTTCCAGGATCCGAAATATTCCAAGCGAAGTTTCGTTAGGCCGTGGCGAAGGTTTGGCGAAAGATTGCGTCGTTAACTGCGATCATATTCAAACCGTCTCTAAGGCGAAATTAGGCGGGCTCATCACCGCGTTACCCTCTTCTAAACTGTCGGAGACGCGGCAGGCGTTGTTTTTTGCGTTGGGTTTATAATATGAAAAGATCCGCTTGGTTTTTGATGCTCCTCTTAACGGTTCCTCCTGCTTTCGGCGGTGAGATTCCAGGATGGCCGAAGGCTGATGCCGCCGCGAGCGCGGCGCCCGATTTCGGTCCGAATGTCCTTATCTTCGATCCCTCCATGCCTGCCGCGGAAATTCAGGCTCGGTTGGACAAGGTCTCCGCGGAACAGAACCCCGTCTGCACTAAAATGCCGGGAGGTTACTACATTTACGGAGCGGAATTCAGCAAGAACCGCTACGCCTACTTCTTCAAGCCGGGCGCCTACAAGGCTGACGTCAAGATAGGTTTCTATACGCAGGCGCTGGGGCTGGGACACGGGCCGGATGACGTCACCATCACGGGCGCGGTTCGATGCAAGGGCGACTGGCGAACGGACGCCCCCGGCAACGCCCTGCTGAACTTTTGGCGGGGAGCGGAAAACCTCGCGGTCGTTCCCACTCTCTCCGCGGACAAGGGGACCCTTGTTTGGGCGGTGTCGCAGGCCACCCACTTTCGCCGTATCCATGTGAAGGGAAGCATAGTCCTTTCCGACGGGGGATGGTCCAGCGGAGGGTTCATCGCTGATTCGAAGATCGACGGCAAGATCGACTGTGGCTCGCAGCAACAATTCCTCACCCGTAACACCGACCTGTCGAACTGGAAGGGCGAGAAGGGATCCTGGAACATGGTCTTCGTCGGCGACGGTCAGCCGCCTTCTGGAAGATGGCCGGCTCCGCCGAACACCGTTGTCGACAAAACCCCGATCGTCCGGGAAAAACCTTTCCTCTTCGTCGAAAAGAACGGGAACTACTACGTGATGGTCCCGGGTCTGAAGACCGACAGTCGTGGACCCAGTTGGGTAACTGATGCGGCGCCCGGTGTTTCCATTCCTATCGACCGGTTTTATCTGGCGAAACCCGGACAGGATAGCGCGCGCTCGATGAACGCCGCCTTGCGCCATGGGAAGCATTTGATCCTGACCCCCGGCATCTATCACTTGGAAGACAGCATCCACGTCACGAAACCAGGAACGATCGTGATGGGTCTCGGGCTGGCCTCGCTCATTCCCGACAAACGGACCCCGGCCATCGTGGTCGATGACCTGGACGGAGTGACACTGGCCGGACTCCTCCTGGAGGCCGGACCGGCAGGATCACCCACTTTGCTTAGGCTCGGCGCGAAGGGAAGTACCAAGGACCACTCAAAGGACCCGACCGCTCTTTTCGACGTTCACTGCCGGGTGGGCGGCGCCGGTCCCGGCAAGGCGGGCAGCTGTATCACGGTCAACAGCAACCATGTTCTTATCGACAACTGCTGGCTATGGCGCGCGGACCATGGGGATGGAGTGGGCTGGAAGATCAATCCCTGCAAGACCGGCCTCATCGTGAACGGGAACAACGTATCGACTTACGGCCTTTTCGCGGAGCATTTCCAGGGATACCAGACGATATGGAATGGGAACGGCGGCAGGGTTTATTTTTATCAGTCAGAGATGCCTTATGACCCGCCCGCGCAAAGCGATTGGCGGCATGAAGGCGTAAAGGGATACGCTTCTTATAAGGTGGCTGATGCTGTGACGTCGCACGACGCGCGTGGACTGGGCGTTTACTGTGTTTTCAAGAAGGATGTCTGGTCCGAGAACGCGGTCGAGGCCTCAACAAAGGCGGGAGTGTCGCTCCAACACATCGTGACCCTCCGTTTCGGCGGGGCGAAAGACAGCGGGATTTCCCACATCCTCAATGGGACCGGTGGCGCGGCGGATAGCCGTGTCAGGTCGGCCCACACCTCGAACTAGGTCTTTGGGACTTATATATTTAAATCCCCGAACAGCTTTCTTTTTTGCCCCTTTCCTCTCCAGCCCTCATCCGTCAACGGGGTCGGATTTTTTAAAGCTTTTAAAACCCCCGACCTTCTCCAACGAAGACCCCCTACCAAAAGCCGGATCGAATCCCTGAAGAAGCAAGCGAAAGGGCCCCACTGGGGGATGGGTGGAGCGAGCTAGATGTTTGATAC
>CAYXYA010000370.1:0-2520 GCA_964469185.1 uncultured bacterium
CTAAATAACGCAAGGGGCGCCGCGGTTTACCTCGCCTTTTGAGTGAAAATTTTTTTAGGAAAACAGATGCCCTCTTCCAAAAAATCCAAGTCAAAATCCGCGTCCAAGTCGAGTTACCGCCGTATTTTACTTAAACTTTCCGGCGAGGCTTTGGCGGGCGACAATGAGCACCGCATCGACGAGAAGGTCGTGCATACCATCGCCGAGGAAGTCCTCGAGGTCAGCCGGAGCGGGGTGGAAGTGGCGTTGGTCATCGGTGGCGGCAATATCTACCGCGGCGCGGACGGCGAACGAATGGGCATGGACCGTGTGACCAGCGATTACATGGGAATGCTCGCGACCATTATCAACGCTCTGGCGCTTCAAAACGCGCTGGAAAGACTGGGCGCCATCACCCGCGTTCAAAGCGCGATCGAGATGTCCAAAGTCGCGGAAGCCTACGTCCGCCGCCGGGCCCTGCGGCATTTGGAAAAAGGGCGCATCGTTATTTTCGCCGCCGGAACCGGCAATCCCTACTTCACCACTGACACCGCCGCGGCCCTTCGGGCGATCGAGATCGACGCTGACGCCATCTTCAAGGCGACCAATGTGGACGGCATCTACACCGCGGACCCCAAGAAAAACTCGAACGCCCAAAAATATAAAGAGATCACCTATATCGAAGCCATCAATAAAGGTCTCAAGGTGATGGATACCACCGCTCTCACACTTTGTATGGAAAACAAACTGCCGATCGTGGTTTTCAACCTTCACAAACGGGGCAATATTCGACGCGCTGTCGAGGGTGAGCCTATCGGAACAGTTGTAAAGAATTAATTTTAAAATTTAATTTTGATTGAGGATGCCATGGCTGACGCGAATCAAATTCTCGCCGAAACTGAATCCAAAATGAAAAAAGCTATCGATGTGACCAAACGCGATTTTGGCACCGTCCGCACGGGCCGGGCCTCCGTCACCCTGGTAGAGAACATCAAGGTCGAGTATTACGGGACCCTGACGCCTTTGAATCAGGTCGCCAATATTTCGGTCCCTGATTCCCGCACCATTGAGATGAAGCCCTGGGATCCCGCGGCCCTTCAGGAGATCGAAAAGGCGATTTTTAAGAGCGAACTGGGCATCACGCCCAATAACGACGGCAAGGTCATCCGTTTGAATATGCCGCCCTTGACCGAGGAACGCCGCAAAGAATTCGTGAAATTGATCAAAAAACACGGCGAGGATGGAAGGGTCGCCATCCGCAATATCCGACAGGATGCCAATAAATCCTTGGACCAATTGAAAAAAGAGATCTCGGAAGACGAGTTCAAGAAGTACCATGAACGTATCCAAAAAATGACGGACGCGAACACTCAGGAGATCAATAAGCTGAGCGAACATAAAGAAAAAGAAATCATGGAGTTTTAAATCCCGTTTTGCAAACCGTCAAAAAAGACTTTCTCCTCCAAAAATACCGTTTAAAACCATTCTTGCCCCGTCATGTGGCCATCATTATGGACGGCAACGGCCGTTGGGCCAAAAAACGTCATCTGCCGCGTATCGCGGGCCATCGCGCGGGAGCTTATTCCATCCGCGAGATCGTCCGTCTTTCGGGCGAGCTAGGGATCGAAACCCTGACCCTTTACGCTTTCTCCACTGAAAATTGGAAGCGTCCCCGGCAAGAAGTCGGTCTTTTGATGCAGCTGCTCAAACGGTATTTACGCAACGAAGTGAAAGAACTTTTAAAGAACAATGTCAGACTTCAAACGATCGGGAATAGCCGGGACTTGCCGGCAGAGATCCAAGCGGAACTGAAAAAATCCATTCGGGCCACGGCACACTGTACCGGATTGACGCTGGTTTTAGCCCTTTCCTACAGCGGCCGCGCCGATCTGACGCGGGCGGTCAGGGCTATTGTCCGGCGGGTGAAATCGGGCAAAATCGATCCCAATCGAATATCGGAAAAAAATATTACGGAGTGTCTATCCACCGCCCGTCTCCCGGAGGTGGATCTTTTGATCCGCACCAGCGGGGAAATGCGTATCTCCAATTTTCTTCTTTGGGAGTTGGCTTATTCGGAGCTTCATATCACTAAAACCCTTTGGCCGGATTTTAAGACCAAGGATTTCATCGAAGCCCTTCGGGATTTCCAGGGCCGTCAAAGACGGTTCGGCGGGGTTGAAAACGTGGTGGGAAGCGTGACCTCATGGGCTCGTTGACCAAACGGGTTTTAGTGGCAGTAGCAGCCATTCCGATCCTTCTTTTGCTGACTTTTTCGGACAACCCATTCCTACTCAAGGTCGTTGTCGTGGTGGGATTGAGTTTGGCCCTTATGGAATATTTGAAGTTGGCTGAACGCGCGAAACTGAAACCCCTTCAAGTCGAAGGGATCATCGCCTTGGTTTTGATTTTTCTGCCTTGGGTTTTAAGATCCCAGATCCTTTGGGGAGCTCCGGTTTCAATTTTGATTGTCATGTCGATTTTGGTCCTTTCGTTCATGTGGTCGAAGCGTCCCTTGAGGGAAATGGTTGTTTCGGTCAGTGT
>CAYXYA010000371.1:0-2516 GCA_964469185.1 uncultured bacterium
ATGAGCGACAAGTGCGGGGCGCATACGGTGCCTTATATCGAGGTGAAGAACAACACGGCGCGGGTCGGGCACGAGGCGTCCACGTCCAAGATCAGCGAGGACCAGATCTTCTATTGTCAGCAACGTGGATTGTCGAAAGAGGACGCGGTGAATTTGATCGTGAACGGTTTTTGTAAAGAAGTATTCCGCAAGCTCCCGATGGAGTTCGCGGTGGAAGCCCAGAAGCTATTGGCGGTGAGTCTTGAGGGAAGCGTCGGTTAAATCGAACTGGAGAAGGCAATGTTAACCATCAAGGGCCTGAAGGCCAAAGTCGAAGACAAAGAGATACTGCAGGGGATCGACCTGACGATCAACCCAGGCGAAGTGCACGCCATCATGGGGCCGAACGGTTCGGGCAAGAGCACCCTGGCCCACGTATTGTCGGGGCGTGATGGATATACCATTACCGGCGGCGAGGTGAAGTTCGAGGGGAAGGACCTGCTTGCCATGTCGCCGGAAGACCGCGCGCGGGCCGGTATCTTCCTGGCTTTCCAATATCCTGTGGAGATCCCGGGTGTGAACAAAACATATTTCCTGAAGGCGGCCCTGAACGCCATCTGTAAATCCAAAGGCGTAGAAGAACTGGATGCCATCGATTTTCTCGAACTGGTGAAGGCCAAACTCAAGCCTCTCAAGATGGATGAGTCGATGCTGCAACGCGCGGTCAATGAGGGATTCTCGGGCGGCGAGAAGAAAAAGAACGAGATCCTCCAGATGGCGGTCTTGGAACCCAAGCTGGGTATTTTGGATGAGACCGATTCGGGCCTGGACATCGACGCGCTCAAAGTGGTCGCCGACGGTGTGAACGCTCTGCGTAACAAGAACCGGTCTTTCCTATTGGTCACCCATTACCAGCGTCTGCTGGAACATATCGTGCCGGATAAAGTTCACGTGTTGGTGGCTGGGCGCATCGTCAAGTCGGGCGGCCGCGAACTGGCCCTGGAATTGGAAGAGAAGGGCTACGAATGGCTCGCCGGCAAGAAGGAAGCGAGAGTCTGATCATGACGAACCCAACCCAAGAACTCTATCTATCGTCTTTTACCCAGCTAGAAGGGACGCTTCCGGGCCGGGAAGAGACTTGGGTGCGGAACCAGCGGCTTCAAGCCCTGGCGAGTTTCAAAGAAGCCGGTTTTCCGACCACCCATGACGAGTGGTGGAAATACACGGATTTGGCGACCGGATTCTTGAAAGTTTCCTTTGGCTTTGAGAGTGAGCTAACCGCCAAAACGGCGGTGACGGCGAAATTGAAGTCCATGGGGTTTTCGAGCGAGAAAGCTCACTTACTGGTTTTCGTGAACGGCCATTTTTCCAAAGAGTTGTCGGCTCTCAAAAATCTCCCGAAGGGCGTGAAGCTCCAGGGATTGGCGGAGTCATTCACGGACGGTGCCGCGAAACAATTTTTCGGCCAAGTGTCGCCTTTTCAGGGCCGGGCTTTCAATTCCCTGAACACGGCTTATTTTACCGATGGTCTTTTCCTGAGGGTTCCGAAAGGCCAAATCGTTTCCGAACCGATCCATGTTGTCTATCTGTCGGTCAATGGAGGCAAGACGACCCAATCCCATCTTCGCAATCTCATCGTGATGGAGGACGACAGCCAAGCGGTCGTGGTCGAACACTATTGGGGTGATAACGTCAGTAACTATTGGACCAACGCTGTGACCGAAGCCCATTTGTCGCGGGGCAGCCGTTTGGAACATGCCAAGATCCAGCAAGAGAGCGAGAAGGGTTATCACACCGGCAATTTCGGCGTGAGGCAGGCGGAAGGGAGCCAGTTGGTTTCCCGTGTTTACGCCGTGGGCGGGGCTTTGGGACGCAGCGAGGTCGAGATCGCCTTGGCCGAAAAGAAAGCCGAGTGTGTTCTCGAGGGGCTCTATCTCGCCAAGGCCAAACAGCATCTGGATACACGGACCTTCATCGACCATGTCGCGCCTTCCTGCACGAGCCACGAGTCCTTCAAGGGCGTGTTGGATGGGGAAGCGACGGCTATTTTTGACGGCCGTATCCTAGTGCGTGAGAACTCTCAAAAGACCGATGCCCGTCAATCCAACAAGAACCTCTTGCTGACCAAGGAAGCCAAGGTCTATTCCAAACCCCAGCTCCAGATCTACGCCGATGACGTGAAGTGTTCCCATGGTTCGGCCATTGGCCAGATCGACGAAGAAGCTATCTTTTATCTGCAGTCACGCGGTATCGGGCGGGCCGAGGCCAAGAAGATGCTCGTTTACGCCTTCGCCGACGAGATGGTGCAAAAGCTTTCGAACGATTACTTGAAACCGGTCTTGAAGAAGATGATCAATGATTGGATGGGGGTGTGATCATGAGCACTTCGACCAAACCATTGAATTCACAGCCGGCGACCGGGGTCTTCCCCGTGGAGAAATACCGCAAGGATTTTCCTATCCTGGGCCAGCAGGTCCATGGCCATCCTTTGGTTTACCTGGATAATGCCGCCACGACCCAAAAGCCGGGCCTCGCCA
>CAYXYA010000372.1:0-2508 GCA_964469185.1 uncultured bacterium
TTGGGCAAGGCCTTACGGTGATAGCGGGAAATGTTCGCGATCAGGTCGACTTGGTTTGGGTTGAGACCGATCAATTGGGCGGCACGGATCAAATAATAGGAATGTTTGTGATGGGAAGCGTAGCTTACGAATTGGCCGATGTCATGGAGCCGCGCCGCGCCCTCAAGCAGGAGCTTGTTCTCGTCTCCCAATCGGTGCAGTTTCTTGGTCTTGTCGAAAAGTTCCAGAGCCAGAGTGGACACGGTGTCGGCGTGAGCCTCGTCATAATTATATTTTTGACCGATCTGCCGGACCGATCCCAGAACCTCGTCCCGATGGAGCGGCGGCTTGCCGGTCAGAAGTTCAGACACCATGTCGATCAAGAGGCCTTCCTTCACGCCCACGTTGGGAATATAGACCCGGCTGACTTTGCCGACTTCCATAAGGTTCTGAAGCACGATGATCGCGGGAACGACGACGTCCGCCCGGTCGGGTCTCAGCCCCAAGCGGGTGACGCGGTCGTTAAAGGAAAGTTTTTGAAGCTTGGTTAGGATGGCCGCTAGTTCTTTTTTAGTCACGAAAAGGTCGTCTTTTTTGCGGAGTAATTGCTTTTTCAAACCGAGAAGGGCGTCCAGGTTGCCGCCGGTTCCGGCGCAGATATCCACTTTTTCATTCCGTAGCTTTTGTTTGAAACGCTTGCGGGCGGCCTCCACATAGGCCTGGACCATCGTATTGAATTTTTTCTCACCGTATTTCTTTTCATCCAAGACTTGCAAAAGCCGAACGGCCCCCATTTGAAAGCTTTCGGTGGCCAGGATCTTATTGTTGCGGGCGAGGGTGACTTCGACACTGCCGCCGCCGATGTCGATGAGCATGGCGGTCTTGTTCTCGAGGGATATTTTTTTCGAGACGGCAAGGTAAACGAGCAGGGCTTCTTCCTCGGAAGTGATGGGTTTGAGTTCGATCCCGGATGCTTGCTTGATCTTTCTAATGAAGGCGTCGCGGTTGCGGGATTCCCTGACGGCGCTGGTGGCTACGGCCCTGGTCTTAACGACCTGGTGATGATCGATGAGTTCTTTGAAACGGGCGAAGGCTTTAACGGATTTTTGGGTGGTTTCTTTCGAAATGGAACCCTTGGTGAAGACATCCTGTCCCAGACGGACAGGTTCCCGCAGGTCCTCGACGATGTGCAGTTTACGGTTGTGATCCATGAAACCGATCGCCAGACGCATGGCGTTGGAACCGACATCGATGGCGCAAAGAGTGGGCATGAATAACCTCTTAGGAAGTTGAAACAGTGATGAACGCGGATCAACGCAGATAAGACTTAATGAATAATCTCTTGTTTCGGCATTAAGGGCTAAACCCAAAGGTCTAAATTTTTATCCGCGTTGATCTGCGTTTATCAATGTTCCCTTGTCCTTCTTATATATAGGACTTTCAGGCTTGGAGGGGTTAATTTTCTGCAAAAAAGCCGGTCAAATCAATGTTTTGACGACCCTTGAAGCCTTTTTGAAAGTTAACCCGCATTTAACATGGCCGAAACCTTTTTTCCGGCGATGTCGTGTAAATTCACCCTCGAAATTTCTCGGTTCGAGAAAAACATAATTCAAGGAGTGGCTATGAAACGGTTTTGGTTTTCGATGTTGCTGCTGGCCGGATCGCTGACGGCTTTACAGGCGCCGGCATTCGCGGATGATCCGTCGAGCGCCACGGAAGACACGGATCAAGATTTGAGTTCGATCTCGAAGCGAGTTACGGATATCGAGAAGGTCCTGGCGTTGAAGTTCAAGGGGGATGTCCGCGCTCGTTACGCGTTAAAAACGCAGACGAATACCGACGAGATGACCAACATTACGCCGAAAGGGATCGTGGCGGATCAGGCTCTCTGGCGTTATCGCGCTCGTTTGGGAGTGATCAAGCAAATGGGGGACGTGACCGCTGGTCTTCGCTTGGCGACGGGTAACACGAACAATCCGAACAGCGAGAACAACAGCATTGGAACCGCGATGAACACCGGCGGGGTCAATGATTTTGGGAATCCCGCCATCAACATCGATCTGGCCTATCTCACTTACGCGCCCAGCTTGCTGCAAAATCGTCTCAAGGTCACCGCGGGCAAAATGACCAATCCCTTGACGACCACTCCGATCATGTGGGATCCGGATATCAACCCGGAAGGCGTGTTGGCCGAGCTCTCTGTGGATGATATCAAAGCGCGTGCCGATTATTTTGTGATCGTTAGCAACAGCGGCGCTTCCCCCGTTGGAGTCGTTTCCGCCGGCCCGATCACTAGTACGGTCGCTAATCCGAATAATGGCGCGAGTTCGGATGAATATATGGCCAATTTTCAATTGGAACAGTTGTTCAAGATCGATGCCGATACCTCCGCGACGCTGACCTTGGGATATGAATACATCCCGAACGTGACGGCCCTGGCTGGTAATGGTGCCGGGGTTCTTTTGGGAAATCCTGTCGGCGCTATTACGACGAGCGGCACACCGAACGGGGCTGGGAATATTTGGGATT
>CAYXYA010000373.1:0-2491 GCA_964469185.1 uncultured bacterium
TCCTCCGGCACCAATGTTAAAACAAGTGGTTACGCAATTCTGGTCGGCTTCACTTTCAGCCCGAACAACCGCAACCGGCCTTGAATCGGCCTTATCTTCTTTCAGGGCCGCCAGCTTCTTGACTCCTTCACCAAGGTCTGCCTCACTCACGATTGCGTACCTGCGATAAACACTTTCCGTCTTATGCCCCGTCAACTTCATAGCGACCGACCGGGGGACGCCCGCCCGTTCCAGATTCCTGACCGCTGTTCTCCGCAGATCATGGAACAGTCGCCCTGATAGACCTGCCTTCTTACAGGCGGAGGCCCACGCTTCCCGGAAATCCAGAATAGGCCGTCCGTTCCGATGAAAGACCCACGGCGTGCCAGTCATCACCGACCGTTCCCATTGCCGCGTCATCAGCACCTTGAGTTGGGGGAATTGTCCAAAGGGGAAACTGCGCCCCTCATCGTTCTTCGTGGTGCCCGGTTCCAATCGTACGACGCCCGCTTCCAAGTCCACCTGGTTCCATTGAAGCGGGACGACCTCGCCTCGTCTCCATCCGGTGCAAGCCGCGAATAGAACCATAGGGCGCAGGTCTTCGTCCAAATGGGAAAGCAGCGCCTTCAAATCCGCTTCCTCAAAAAAGCCCTGTCGTGAATTAGAGACCTTAATGCCGGGGATGTGAGGCTTGCGGGTGATCTTCCCATCTTGAAGGGCCAAATTGAACATCCGTTTCAGACAAGACAATTCATTCATCACCGTTGCGGGAGCGGCTCCGGCTTCCCGGCGTTCCCGAATGTAACTGCGAATCTGATCCGTACGGATATCCAAGGCCCTTGAGAACCCGAACGCCCCTTCAAGATGTTTTATGCATTGCCGAGTACGGGGTAACGACTTCCGACCATTCGCCCCGTGATCGTCCAAGACCATCTGGACTAATTCCGAAAACGTGACTTTCTCCGCGTCCGGCTGGAATTGGCCCTGGTGGATTTCGCTCTGCTTCTGTTTTAACAACTTGACGGCGTCCTGACGGTTGCGGGAGTGCGTGCTGAATTTAAATTGCCTCCCTCGATGGCTAATGCGGACTTCCCAAATGCCATTTCCCCTCTGCCGAATACACCCCCGGCCCCACTCACCCCGTTTCTTTGTTACCGTGCCTTCGCTCATGGCGCACCTTCCTTTCTTATGAGACCGCCGGGCGGCAGAATGGCTTCTCGTCCTGCCAAGGGTGGAGGTGGGACCATCCCGCGCGCCCGACGGTCTCGTTCAAGTTCGATTTGTGAAAAGCTCATTGATGAAGCCCCTTGGCTGGATGATACAAGTAAAGTATACCTCCTTTGGGGTGTATAAAGCAAGCATTATTTTCACTGCCCGCCCGAGGATCGCCTCATGGCCAAATATCGTTGTAATTTGGTCTCTGGGATGCGTATCTTCCGATGTGAGATTCGGAAGGCTCCCAACTTTTTGCCATTGGCATAGACCCAATCCTTACCGACCCCCAACACCTTGGCCGCCTCCTCTACGGTCAGCATCTTGCCGGTCTCCGCCGCCTTCATCGGGGAGGGTGGGCCGCCGTTGGACTGTCTCTGATGCGTTATCCATCGGGCAAGCAATTTTTGTTGTTCGCTGGCCAACACGCCCAGACCTGCCGGAATATCGCAGGTTGCGAAGTAAGGCAGGTTAGGTAAGGTTAGACTGGTCATTTCTACGATGTCTTTCTGGTTTTTCATTTTCGGCCTCCTCGTTAAAAGTCCAAATCTTCAAATTCTTGGCCGTCTCCGTTCCGGCGAGAAGCCAAAACTGGCTCAACAGGATCATCTTCGAAAAACCTTTCACCCAGCTGGTCGAAATTTGGTCTTGAAACGGGCGACGTTCGCCCATTCTTTAAATAAGAATCGTCGCTCTCAACTAAGCTCCTCTCAGTTAAGCTCTTCTTATATAGGGGGTTAGGGGGAGCGTCTTCCGGACGCCCAGCTGACGTCCCTAAGACGCTTTCTTGACGTCTTCCGGACGCTTTCTCGGCGTCCCTACGACGCCGGGTGATTGGGTCGTTTTGGGGCATCTTCCAGACACCTTTTTCCAATTCCCTAATCAACGATTCATCCTCCCGTACGATGTCTCGCTGAACGGGGTGAATCGTTCGATAACCTTTTTTCACAGTACCATCGTCCAAAACACAAGTGCCGCGAACCAACAGGCCTTTTTTTAACAAGCTCGATATACATCGTTGAAGCTGCCGCCGCAACATTCCAAGCTTACGGGCAACAACCTTCTGTCGTTCGAAGGCAAGTTTATACTTCGCCTCGCAAAAGGGGTTGAGGAAAGCCCAGACGAACTTTTCCCCTAAAGACAGACTGCCAGATTTGGCAATTTCGCGTGGAATCCAAACACCCTTGGAACGCTTTTTTGGTAGGGCTTGATTTTCTGATCCATTTAAGGTATACTTTTTCATGCTATTAATCGGAGTATAAATATTGCTCATGTGAGCGTTTTTCTGTTATAGTATGGA
>CAYXYA010000374.1:0-2490 GCA_964469185.1 uncultured bacterium
GGATCTACGGGCTGGGAGATATGCTCGTGGTCCCGTCGTTGTATGAAAATCTGGCGAATGTGCTTCTCGAAGGCATGGCGGCGGGACTGCCGATCGTTACGACGACCGGTGGAGGATCGCCGGAGGTCGTGATTCATGGGATGAACGGACTGGTGGTTCCGCCGGGAGACTCGCCGGCCTTGGCCGATGCCGTGTCGGAACTTCTCGCCGATCCATCGATGCGGGAGCGTTATGGGCATGCCAATCGGAAGAAAGCTCTGGAGGAACTGAGTCTGGAGCGGATGGCCCGTGAATCGGTGGAGGTTTACGCCGAGCTTTTAGGAGAAGGCCGTGCTGCAGGGGTTGGATCGCGATGAAGTCAAATCGCGCGTTTACAATTGCGTTCATGGTCTTGTTGAGCGTGACGTTTTTGTTGATTGGAATTTACAAGATCCATGAGGCTGTCGACCCTGCCTATGAAGATACGGGTTCTTTCCTGGAGGGCGCTCTCTTCATCAAGGAACATGGGGGAGTTTTGAATTTTATCAAACTTTGTTTGACGGGTGAATATAAAATCGCGAACCAACACCCGCTCTATCTGCTCGTTCTATCCCCCTTCGCCACGAGGAATCTCTCCTTCTTCCCGGAGGCGCAATTGGCGACGCTTCTTATGGGCTTAGTGGTTGTCTTGGTCCTGTTCTATGTCGCCCGGAATCTGTTTGGAGATACGGCCGCCAAGATCGCTTCGGTCCTGCTGATTTTTAACGTGGCATTTCTTGAGCGATCGTCCAGCGTGGATTGCGAACCCCTCTTGATCCTCTTCGTTTTATTGGCATGGTACTTCATGATCAAGGGTTTGAATGAAAATCGATATTGGGGATGGGCCGGCGCGGCGGCCGGACTGGCCTACATGACAAAAGGCCCCGCCATTCTCTTGCTTCCCATCTTTGCGATTTCCAACCTGCTCATTTTTAGGTTGAAGATCCTCAAAAATAAATATTTCTGGTTGTTTTTTGCTTCCTTCTTGGTCGCCTCCTCACCTTTGATCATAAGAAACCTCATTGTTTACGGAGCCCCGACCTATGAGACTCTCAATTCTCATATTTTTTGGGTCAATAGCCTTCGTGAAGTCTCCGACAAATACGCTCTTTCGTTGAATTGGCACCAACATACGTTTGTGACGACGCCCATGCCGACTCTCTTCACCTATATCCAAACACATTCTTATTCCGAAATCATACGACGGGCCGTGCACGGATTGATGGGCGAATCCTTGTTGCTTTTACACAGTCTGGATCTGTTGATCGTTCGATCATCCTGGTTGAGTACGTTTGTGAGTTTTCTTCTGTCGGTTCTATTCCTGTTCGGCCTCGTGAAAGGTCCGGATAAGCGGCAGGTTGTTTACACTCTCACGGCGATCGCGGTATTTTTTCTCCCGTTTTCATGGTTATTTGAGGTGTACGGGGGGGTAAGGTATCTGACCCCGTTGCTGCCGCTCATTCTGGCCTACTGCGCTTTCGGGTGCTGTGAATTCATTAAAGAGGTCGATGACCGTGTGCTCTCAAAGTACTTGCAATTCAATCTATATCGGGCCGTTCCGTACATTCTTGTGCTATTATTAATTCCAGTCGCCACGTACGCGATGGCGACGAAAAGCCTAACCCCTCTGATTCATTCGGTCGATCTGCCGGACGACGAACGTGAATTGATGGATTGGTTCAGGGACAATGTAAAAGAAGACGATGTCGTTATTTTCCGTCCGACTGTCCGTTACTGGGGAGCGCTGTGGTACGCCGACTTTAAAGGCACCGTTGACATGATTTCACGTCATTCTCCCTTGCCCGAAATGGACATCTCGGAATTCAGGGCGCTTCTCAGAAAAAGGAAAATCAGCTTGATCGTATTGCATCAGGAAGACTATGCCAGTCCCCCGCTCCTGAGGGACTATTTTGAATATAACGATCGTGACGGACTGATCGAAAAGAAGACGATGGAGGGTTGGCGCCGGGTCTATGCGAGCGCGATAAAACCGACCCCATTCTTGATCTATCGAATCGACCGGGACGGTCCACAAGGATTCAGGGAGGCCCATTGAAGTTCAAACCCGGTCTACCGGCGGCGCAGCGTAAGAGCGCGATCCTCGCATTGGCGGACGAGTTGGCCACCCAACGTGATGCCTGGATCGAACGCAACCGCTTTTATTATGAATCGGATTATGCGTACATGCGCTTCTTGATTCCGGAGGGGCTGCGCGTGCTCGATTTGGGATGCGGCACCGGCCGTCTGCTCGCTGCGCTCAAACCCTCGCGTGGAGTCGGGATCGACTTCAGCGCGAAAATGATCAAGGTCGCCCGCGAGCGCCATCCAGGGCTTGAGTTTTTCATCGGTGATGTGGAGAATCCCGAGACGATCGCGCGTGTCGACGGGCCGTTTGACGTCATCATACTCTCGGACACCATCGGTTCCCTAACCGACTGTCAGGCGACGCTCGAGAGCCTGCACCGGCTGTGC
>CAYXYA010000375.1:0-2471 GCA_964469185.1 uncultured bacterium
CGCAGGGTATTGATCTCACCGTTATGGGCGATATAGCGGAAGGGATGAGCCAGGTCCCAAGATGGGAACGTGTTCGTTGAGAACCGGGAATGGACCAGAGCCATGGCCGATTCCATGTCTTTGTCCCGCAGATCGGGGAAATAGGGCCCCACCTGTCCGGTCGTCAACATGCCCTTATAAACGATGGTCCGGCAGGATAAGCTAGCCACATAAAACAATTTCTTTTCTTTAATGCTGTCGGTGGCGGCAATCGTGTTCTCGACCCGTTTACGGATCAGGAAAAGTTTGCGCTCAAAAGAATCCGGATCCTTGATGGAAGCCGATCTCCCGATGAATATCTGCTTCATGACCGGTTCCGAAGCCCTGGCCGTAGGACCCACTTCGGCGTTCTCGGTCGGCACTAAACGCCAGCTCAAAAAATCCTGACCCTCTTCTTTGACGACCTTCTCGAATATTTCCTCGCAGATCTTGGCTTGTTTGGGGTCTTTAGGAAGGAACACCGAACCCACGGCATAATCGCTTTCTTTGGGCAGGGAGAAACCGGACTTGGCGGAGATCTTCTTAAAAAACTTGTCCGGAATTTGGAGAAGGATACCCGCGCCGTCGCCCGTGTTGATCTCGCAGCCGCAGGCCCCGCGGTGGTTCAGGTTCAAAAGGATCTCAATTCCCTGCTGAACGATCTCGTGGGACTTCTTGTTCTTTACGTTCACCACGAAACCCACACCGCAGGCGTCTTTACCCGCGTCAAAGGGGTATAGGAGGTTTTCGTTAGGATTTACTTGGATTGGCTGGTCCGACATTCATGACTCCCGCGTTTTGATGAGCCCATAAACTAAAGCAAGGTTCATTCCAGAGCTGAAATATACGGTAAATAAGAGAAATCCGTGCGTCGTGTAGGGCGAAGTGGAGGGGTAAAATACTATAAATTGTTGGCATTTTCAAGGAAACTTCGAGGAATTGGATAGGCCCGAAGATGAAAAAGGCTGTTTTTATTCTCCAACGGTCAAATACGACAAAGCACCCGACAAAAAGGTATTAAAGCGGTTCAATAGTGTTGGCGGATACACGTCAGCGTTTGGAAGACGCTTAACCCGCTGTGGCCGCCAGAATTTCAGCGATCTTCTTTTTAAGCTCATCCATGTTGACCGGCTTCGTGAAAAACCCGTTGATCTTAAAATTCATCGCGTTGATCTCCGCTTCCATGCTTTTAAAAGCCGAGATCACGACGATAGGCAGGTTCGGATGCTGCTCGCGGACTTGGGGGATCATTTCAACGGCATCCATGTCCGGCATCTTGATGTCCGTCATCAAAAGGTCCACCTGTTCGTCCTCCAACGAGCCGAGTACTTGGAATCCGTTTTCGGCCGTGATGACCCGATAACCAGCTTCCGAAAGTTCCTCGGTATATAAGAAACTCGAGGCTTTTTCATCCTCCGCGATCAGGATGGTAAACGAGTCGGTTTTCATATGATTCCCCCTATTCAGATATCCTCACTCCATCGGCAGAGAGACGGTAAACACGCTTCCCTTCCCCGCCTCACTCTCCACGCTCAAAGTCCCTCCATGGGAGGTCACTATCTTATGACAGATACTCAGCCCCAATCCGGTCCCCGTGATCTTCGTGGTAAAAAAAGGATGGAAAAGTTTTGAGAGATTCTCCTTCGAAATGCCGGCGCCGGTATCCCGCACTGAAATGGATATCATTTTCTGCTGGAGGAACAACTGTTGAAAAACATCCGCTTCGCTTTTATTACCCGAAGACTCGGGGGACAATCCGTCGATCAGCTCGGTTTTCAAGGTCAGCTTACCGCCCGATTCCATCACCTGAACGGCGTTCAGAATGAGATTCAAAAAGACCTGCCGCATCTTGGGCTGATCGAACGGGACCGAGGGAAGTTCATCGGCGTATTCCTTTTCAACCTTGATCCCCGCCTTCTCGATCTTGTCATGCAAAAAGCTGACCACCTCATCGATCAGCGGATGGATGTCCGCCGCCGTTTTATGCGCCCTATCCGGCCGGCTGTATTCCAAAACATCGTTCACGATGGCATCGATCCGATGGACCTCCTCCGCGATGATATCGGCGTATTTTTTCATCTTGGGCTCTTCCAGGTGTTCCGACAATCGCTTGGAGAATCCCAGGACGGAATTCAAGGGGTTCTTGATCTCATGCGCGACCCCCGCCGCCATTTCGCCCAGGGCGGAAAGCCTCTCGGACCTCAATAATTGATTCTCCATCTGTTTCAAGAGCGTCATATCCCTGAAAGTCGCGATGGCCCCGATGATCTCATGGTTCGGATTCCGGAGCACCGAGGTCTCTAGGGTCACCGGAACGATCTCCGAACGGATCGTTTTCAATTCCAGATTATCCTGGACGAACCCCTTCTCTTCTTCCAATGTTCGCTTCAAAGCGAATGCCACCGGTTCCAGGTTGACCGGAAGCTTCACGTTGTTTTTCGCCGTTATTTTGA
>CAYXYA010000376.1:0-2462 GCA_964469185.1 uncultured bacterium
GTCATTCGCGCTTCCCGGGGTCGCCAAAGGGTTGTTCGTCGAATTGAAGGAGGGCACAGAATCAAAAGAAGTGCTGAGGCCGATGACGCTTCCCGTCTCGATCGGAAGGGCGAACGCCGCGAAGCTATAATTGATGCTCCCGAAATAGGAGACTTGAGAAAAGTTGACTTCGATATTTTTCAATTGGGCAATGCCCGCGGTATTCCAGTAAGTGGTGTTGACATCATCCGCCACGGCAGTGAACATGCCGCCCATACCGGCCCCCCGAACACCCGAGGGTATTTCCAAAAATTGGACCCCTGTTGAGCTGACACTGCTGGAATATGAGAATGCAGGAAGGGAAAAAAGGAAAACGCTAACCAAAAAGGAAATTAGTTTAAAAAAGGGCGGTTTTTTTAACATGGGCCTTCATTGGTCAAAGGTTTTGACGGATTATATCAAACCTTTTTCACGCCTGGCCAATATCTTTCCTTCAAGTTTCTCGGCTGATTGACGGTGTTTCTGGATATGGGGCCTTTTACGACAAGGAAAAAGGTTCAGGTCTTGATCAGAGGATCAGCATGGCGTCGCCATAGGAGAGAAAGCGGTACCCTTCTCGGATCGCCTCATGATAAGCGGCTAAAACCCGCTCTCGGCCCGCGAAGGCGCTGACCAGCATCAAAAGCGTGGAGCGGGGCTGATGGAAATTGGTGAACAGCACGTCCACTGTTTTGAATGAATATCCAGGCGTAATAAAGATGCGAGTTTCGAAGGACCCGGGCGTCAAAACTCCTGCAGTTTGCGAGGCTGACTCGAGGGCCCTCACGACCGTCGTTCCAATAGCCACAACCCTCCCGTTTTTTTGGCGGGTCTTAGTGACCGCCGCAACGAGAGCTGGGGAAATCTCAATATGTTCCGGATGCATGACGTGGTCCTCGATCTGCTCCGTATCCACTTGTAGAAAAGTGCCTAATCCCACATGGAGCAAGGCCGAAGCCTGCCCCACCCCCGCTTTTTTCAGGTCCCCCAGTAAAGACTTGGTGAAATGCAGTCCGGCGGTTGGGGCGGCTACCGACCCTTCCTTTTTGGCGAACAAGGTTTGATACCGTTCTTTGTCAGCCGGTTCGTCTTTTCGCTTGATATAGGGCGGCAGGGGAACATGGCCGTGTTGTTTTAAAAAGTTTTTAAAACTCCTCAACTTATTAAAGCGCACTAAAAAATGTCCCTCACCCAGAGATTCCAAAACCGCGGCTTCGCCGTTGGGCTCCAGTTTTAAGATCGTCGCGCCTTTGATGCGTTTAGCCGGACTGATCAACACTTCCCATTCGTTCGAAGGCTCGGCCAAAGCGGGTCTTAAAAGGAATATCTCAAGCTTGGCGCCGGTTTCGGGCTTTACCGCGAAAAGACGGCCATGAATGACTTTCGTTTGATTGACCACCATCAGATCATTCAGCAAAAGCCACTTGGGAAGGTCGCGCACCAGGCTATGGTCGATCCGTCCGGTTTTACGGTCCAGGACAAGCATGCGGGCACCGTCCCTTTTTTCCAAAGGCCGTTGGGCGATGCTTTCCGCCGGTAGATGGTAATCGAACAGACCGATCTTCATTAATTCCTCATCTTGTCCAGGATCACATCGTGATAATAATGGCGGAGGATATCAAAAGCGCCATAACCCATCTTCGCCATGCCGTAGACCCCTTCCTGGCAAAGACCGACCCCATGCCCCCAACCTCTTCCATTGAACACGACTTTGTTACCCCGCACTTCCACGTCAAACCGGGTGCTACGGATGAGGTCGGGCCCAATGGCCATGCGAAATGTGGACCCTTTGATCTTTTTCTTTTGTCCATCCGCGTCCATCACCGACAAAATTCTTGCCCGATCGCTTTCGTCCCTGTCCAACACCTGCATTTGAATGATGTCCGAGAGTCCGATCCCCTCGCCGCGTAGTTTTCGGACTAGGTCCGAAACCGGAATCTCCGCGTTCCAGCGGAAATGATCTCCCTTGTCCCCGAAGGAACAGGACACCGATCTTAAATAGGGTTTACCCTGGTTCCAAACGTCGACCGAACCGGAGGTCTTGCCCCCGCAATTAGAGTGGAACAGGGCCATAATGGGAGCATCGTGATAGGTCAGTATCTCCCCCCGGGTCGCGAGAACCGCTTGGCGGATATTCTCATTCACCAATTGGGAGCCTTGGTACACTTGAGAAAAAGAATTGCTTTCAAGATCATAAGCTTCTCCCTTTTTACGGGATTCAACTTGGTTATAGACCGCGAAAGTCCTGGCCGCGATGGCCTGGGCCTTCAAGGCTTCCACAGGCCAGGTGCGCGGGACCTCTCCCGCCAAAACACCCATGACATAGTCCTCGAGGGACAACTCGTTGATGATCGTGATGGTCCCCCATCGGTCCGCCATCACTTCAACGACCCCTTCATATTTCCTGCCGTCCACCTCGACCTGTCCCTCGCCCTTCGGCCGAA
>CAYXYA010000377.1:0-2459 GCA_964469185.1 uncultured bacterium
CAATTCATTAAAACCAATGAACAGCCAACCTTGAAATTGCCGGTGGGAGTCGTGGCAGGCTCAACCCGAAGCGGAGGGACGTTTTTTGCCGCTGTGGCCGATTACGGTTCCAACAGCCTTTCACTTTACCCGGTGAAAGATGGCCAACTTGGTCAAAGGTCTGATATTCCGGTTGACGCTGGACCTGTTCAAGTAGCGATCGGCGATTTGAACGGGGATGGTATCAATGAAATAGCTGTTGCCTGTTTGGATGCCAATAAAATTGATGTTCTGACCCTGAATTCTGGTGATGCCGCGGAGGACATTACATCCTTTCAAGTATCTAAATCGCTTTCCATTTCAGCCAATACGCCTACTGACTTGAAAATAACCGATTTAAATGATGATGGTCGGTCTGACTTAGTTGTCACTAATTTTTCTAATAACACGTTGTCAATTTACATACAACAAAAGGATGGAACTTTATTGGCGCAGCCACTGTTGGAAACAAGCGGGAGACATCCTCATGGGTTGGCGGTTGATAATTTATATCAAGAAGGAAATAAGGAAATTATCGTCGCAGATCGTGATTCGGACTCAATCGACATCTTTCGAATGTTAAAAGGGCGTTACCAGCTAAGTCAAACATTGAAAACGTCCAACGAGTCCGACGCCACGCTTGGTCCCGTTGAACTGGGAATCTTAGATACCAGAGGTGCGGGAGTTTTGGATTTAGCGGCTAGCCACATGAGAAGTGGGAGTATCAAAGTGTTTACCCGAGATTCCAGCTCGGGGTCCCCAATTCAACTAAGACGGCGGATGTCCACAATTTGGCTGTTGGAGAACCTTTTTCAGATCAAACCACCGTTTGCTATCCCAATCCGTCTCGTGATGGCAAGGTTAAGTTGTCCTTCACCCTGGATTTGCCCAAGGCCGCTTCCATCCAGGTTTATAACGTTGTGGGTAATTTGATATGGAGCCGAAATCTGACAGATTCACAAACGGTGATTGGAACGAATGTGGTTAATTGGGATGGGGTCAATAAAAGCGGACAAAATTTATCGAGCGGAATTTATCTTTGTCGTATAACGGTTGGAGGGAAGACCATCGTTCGCAAGGTCGCCATTATTCATTGAAAAGGCTTAGTGTTGTGATGTTTCCGGTTTTTCTGTCTTTGGTTCGATCGCGGAATTTTGATCCACCGATTTAGTTTCACCAATTTGATGGATTTTATTTGAATTTTTGTGAGAGCCTTTGGTTAGTTTATATCCAGCGACTTCGAGAGTTTGTTTCCAACTTCCAAATTCCCTGCGGGCTGCCGAATACAACGCTAAACGGTCCCGATAAGTAGTCAGCAAATTTAAAGATTCGGCTTTCTTTACCTCTTCTAAAACTTGGATTATTGACCACTTGGTCAATTTATTTCGTCTGCGGGTATTGCCCGCATCTAAGACCTGGTCATAATTGATCCCGGCCTCTCGAACAGCGTTCGCCAAGCTCGAAAAGTAACGGCGGGAACAAGCGGCGGTGAAAAGGGCAATGTGATTTTTAGAGATGTTGCTGGCCGAAACATCAATATTTTGATTTTTTAGATCCTTGATCATTTCGACGATTTTTTCTTTTGACCACTTTTGTTTCATTTTGTCCCCTTGGATTTAATGGAGTAAATTATAATAAAAAAATACGCCAAAGATAGTGCGCGATGCATTTTATCTTGAATGGATGGTCGGATTGACTCTTAAAATAAGCGACTATTTTGAGTATTTTTTGTTTCTTTCTTTCTCCCTCCTGATTTATTGCTTATTTGTCATTACAATTCCCATTTTTCGCGATCCGCACGGATTGCTTGTCATGAACGAGCTGTCGACCCTATCTCGAAGCGGTTTTGTCAAAGAACTTATTTTTGGCTCGGCAGTAGTATGCGTTTTGCTTGGGGCGATCATGATGAGTTGGGCGCCTGTCCTGACCGCCGGGGTCATGGCGAATTTGTGGGCGACAACTTATTTTTTTGTTTGGATCGGTACGGTTTTTGCCCTTTCAACGGAATCCCAGTCGTTGGAATTCCTGGTCGCCTTATCAGCGGGCCTCGTTTTCATCTATTTATTTTTCTTTGTGATCCATTATTTAGGTTTCGATCCTTATGCTGAATTTTTGACCGTAAATACGAAAACTAAAATTTTTCTGTATTGTATATTTGGGTGGATGAGTTTTTATTTTGGCCTTTCCTGTTTGTTGGTTTTTGATTCATTTTATTATGGCGATTTTCGTTGGCCACTAGCTGCGGGAACTATGTGCGTTTGCTTTCTGAATTATGTTTTATCTTTGTTCGTTCAAAGATCGGCAGGAAAGAGCACCGACCGATTTTCAAAAATAGGAAGGATGGCTTTTATTATTTGGTCAGTTGTTTTGACGATTTCGTGGGCCGTCCAAAAGATAAGTTAATTAAATCAGGCGTTGATGAAAGGAAGATCGAATTAATA